>JAYRVK010000190.1:0-19758 GCA_041918555.1 Sandaracinaceae bacterium | reverse complement strand
GCCGCTCTCCGCCCTCGCCGACGTCCGCGTCGTCACGGGCCCGCCGATGATCAAAGACGAGAACGGCCTCTTGGTCGGCTACGTCTTTGCCGACATCGATCTGGCGGAGCGCGATCTCGGCGGCTGGGTGAACGACGCGAAGCGCATCGTCGACGAGCGCCTCGATCTTCCCGCGGGCTACCGCCTCGAGTGGACCGGACAATACGAATTCATGGCGGAGATGCAGGCGCGGATGATGTGGGTCGTCCCGCTCACGCTCTTGCTCGTGATCGGACTCCTGAGAATGTCGACGCGCGGATGGCCGCAGACGCTGCTCGTTTTGACGGCGTTGCCGTTCGCCGTCGTCGGCGCGGTGTGGCTGCTCTACGTGCGCGACTACAACCTCTCCGCCGCCGTCTGGGTCGGCATGATCGCGGTGGCGGGCGTCGCCGCGCAGACCGGAATCGTGATGATCGTCTATCTGGACGAGGCACTGGACCGCCGCATGAAGGACGTCTCCGCGCTCACCGCGCGCGACATCGACGACGCGATCGTCGAGGGTGCGTCGCGCAACGCGCGCCCGCTGCTCATGACCGTCGCGACGACCGTGCTGGGGCTCATGCCGCTGTTGTGGGAGTCGGGCCCCGGCGCCGACGTCTCCGCGCGCACCGCCGCCCCGGTCGTCGGCGGGCTCTGGTCGTGCATGCTGCTCACGCTCCTCGTCCTGCCGGCGGGCTACGCGATCTGGCGGCGGTTCCAGCTTCGCCGCGGGCGCCTCGCTTCGCCCGCACCGTTCGTGGCGGAGCCGGACCCCGCGCCGAGCTGAGGCGCGGGACGCAGCTCCCCCGATCGCATCCCACCGCGAATCACGCGCCACCTGAGAAGCCCGTCGATGCGGCCGCGCTGGCGCGCGGCCATTGATCGACAGTCTTCAGTCCCGACCGGCGATCGACCGCGACCTCTGAGTCGCATGAAGAGCGGCGCCCGCGAGCACGAGCGCGGCCGCCAGAGCAGCATGGCCGCCGAGCCGCTCGCCCGCGACGAGGACGCCGGACGCGAGACCGATCGACGCCGAGACGACCTGGAGGTAGCTGAGGCGAGAGATCTCCACCTCACGCAAGACGAGGAAATAGACGGCGTTCGCGGCCGTGGAGGGAACGGCTCCGAGGTAGATCGCCGCCACGAGCTCGATGGGCTCGAACGTCCACGCGGCGCGCTCGGTCGCGAGCGAGACCGCGAGCGCGCTCGTCGCGACCACCACACCGAGATCGCGCAAGAGGACCGCGACCGGCAGGTCGGCGATGGCCTTGCCCACGGTCTTGCTCACCGCCGACGCGAGCGCCGCGGCCACGACGAGCGCGATGCCAACGCCGTCGAGGCCATCGGCGGAGCGCGCGCCCGAGAGGAGCAGCACGCCGATCAGGCCCGAGGCGGACGCGACGAGCGTGCTCGCATGCGTCGGCTCGCCGAGCCATCGCCTCGCGAGGAACACCACGAAGAGCGGCGTGAGCGACATGAGGACGCTGGCGAGGGCGGATGCAAGACGCGCCTGGCCGCCGTAGAGGAGGCCCATCGAGAGCGCCTGCGTGGCTCCCATCGCCAGCCGAAGCGCCCGCTTGCCGGGCGGCGCCGCCACGCCCTGACGCAGCACGGCAAGTTGACCGAGAAGCGCGACCACCGCGAAGCGGAGCGCGACGGCTCGCCACGGCGGCAAGTCGGTCTGTGCGACGCGGATGACGAGGTACTGCGTGCCCCAGACGAGGGCGAGGAGACCGAGCGCACCGGCGACGAGGACCCGCCTCCAAGTCACCCGAGATCCTCGATCACGCGCTCTGCGGTGCGGAGGGCGAGACCCGCGAGCGTGAGAGACGGATGCCTGTCGAGCGAGGTCGGCATGCGGGACGCGTCGGCGAGATAGAGGCCGCGGACCCCGTGCACGGACCCGTCCAGGTCCGTCACGCCGCCGCTCCTGCGCGAGCCCATGGCGCAGGTCCCCGCCTCGTGGCCTAGGACGCGATCGCGAGGATCGCGAACCTGCACGACGATGCCGCCATCACCCGCGAGGAGCTTCGCGATCTCGCCGCACCGCCCGCGCATGCGGCGGGCGAGCGCACGTTCTTCGGTCGAGGGTCGGGCGAGCTCGAGCACTGGCGTGGCGCGTCCCAGCGCATCGCGACGCTCGCCGTCGAAGCGAACGGCGCGCGGCACGGCGGGGTCCATCTCTCCGATGGCGAAGATCCCGTAGTAGCTCATTCGCTCGGCCTCCGGGCGAGGCGTCTCGAGGAGCGCGAGGTCCGCGTCGTCGAGCGTGCCGAGCGAGACGGGGCCACGAACTTCGAGGGCGAAATCCAGCCCCTCACCGACGCGCTGCGGTGCGATGAACGCGGCGCGGTCGAGGGGCCCGCCCCCGCGCGGTGCCGGAGTCTTCACGATCGACATCGAGGCGCAGTAGAGGTGGTCGATGAGCCCTTGTCCGACGCGTGCGCGGTGGCTCCCCTCGGTCTCGTGGAGGATGCGCGCGGACTCGATCGCGGAGCTCGCCAGCACCACGCGCCTCGACGGGATGACACTGCTTCGACCGTCATGGGTGAGGACCACGACACCGCGCGCCTCCCCCCTCTCCACGAGCACGCGGACCACCGGGGCGCCGTCGATCACGGCGACCCCTGCGAGCAGGTCCTGTGCGCAGAGCGGGCGCTTGCCGCTTGGTCCGACCACACCTCGCTTCGGAACAGCGTCCAGTCCGGCCGCGCGCAGCCGGCGGACGAGCTCGCCTCCCTCGGGCGCGATGACCCGCAGCCTGCGCTCGGCGGCGCGGATCAGCTCGTCCAGTCGTCGGAACGCCATCGGCCATGGCCGACCTTGGTCTCTGGCTGCCGCCAGGCTGCGCGAGTCGGGCCGGAGCATCCACCCTCCCCACAAGAGAGTGCGGCCACCGACGGCTCGAACACGCATCCAGTCGATGGGACGGGACGCGCGGTAGGCCCACCGCTCCGCGTCCACGCTCACGACTCCCGCGGTCGCGCGCGTGAGCTCGGGCCAGCCCGCCGGGAGCCGCCGGGGCCCACGCGGGCCGGCCTCGACGACCGCGCAGCGCGCACCCGCCTCCGCGACTCGCTGCGCGACGAGCGCGCCTGTGAATCCCGCGCCCACGATGACCACGTCGAACATGGAAGACCACCTCGCGAGGAAGCGCCGGGCCCGGGCGAACCCCGAGCCCGGCTGGGCTCGAGCTCAGGTGCAGTGACGGATCTTGATGCGCTTCATGGACTCCTCCTTTCTGCGAACACGATGGTTTGAAGGCGCCGTGCGGAGGGACAAGCGCTCTTGACGGGACGTGACCGCGCCGGCCACGTCGCGCTCAGGGCATCCCGCCCGACACGTGCCAATGTGCGATGCCGTTGGGGCGCTCACCGACCTCCACCGTCGCTAGGACGGTTCGTGTTCCCGTATCGAATGGGACCACCACGCCGTGTGCGCCGTCGCCGACGACGCTTCGTTCGCCGTCACATCGGCAAACCGCGAGCGCAGATCGAAGACGACGTGCGCGACGTGCAGACCGCTGCCGAGATCGATGCGAGCACGGATCTCGAGGGTCTCTGGGTCGAGGACCATCGCCTGCTCGAGCGATTCCTCGCCGCCGTGGCCATGGGGTGCCGTCGCGCCGGCCACCGACGTGGTGCCGCCCTCCTCGTCCGCCGCGAAGACCCGAGAGCTGGCCAGGGGTGGGGCACAGCCGCAGGCGGCAAGCGAGAGCATGATCGAGCACATCATCGTTCTCATGGCGGACTCTGTTGCGTTCCCGCGAGCGACTCGCGTGTCGATGGCAACCTGGGCCGGCTCGGAGCACCGCCGGGTGACGCAGCGCAACTCGGACCGTGACCTCGCGAGCCACAATTGCGCGTCGCGAGTGGCGGGCTCCGCGCGCGGCCCTCACGTCTGTGCGGGCTTCGATGCCGGGCGTGCCGCGACGCGTCCGGCGCGGCGACGCCGGCCCTCACTGCGGATACGTCTCCGCGAGGTAGCGGGCGACGAGGCGCGCCTTCGCCGCGGCGGACCATCCATTGCCGCGGCGCGTGGCTCTTGATTGGCTCCTGACGCAGTCGTGGGTCGTCGAAGGGCCTGAAACGCAGCGCGCGCCTCGGTCTCGGCGGCGAACGCGCGCTGCGCCTGGGGTGACCGCGATGGCCACCGCACGCACGCGGGTCCTTGATGGAGACCGCGCGAGCTGCTTCAAAGGCGCATCATGAATCTGCCTTCGGTCGCCGTGCTCGCGCTGGTCGGTCTCGCGTGCGGCTGTGGCGGCGTAGAGACCACGTCCGGCGCGTCCGCTCACGACGACTCGGTCTGCAGCGAGATCGGGCACGCCTGCCACGACGCCGACTCCGGCGACGGCGAGGCGCACGACTGCCACGTGTCGGCGCACACCGTCTGGACCCCGGCGGAGTGCGCCCAGCAGCGCGATCACTGCCTGACGGCGTGCGTCGCGCACGGTCACGATCCCTCGCACGGCGAGGCCAGCGGTGCGACCGCCTCGGACGAGGACGGAACCGATCACCCCGGATCATAGGGGTCCGAGGTGTTTCAAGTGGCGATGGACCGCGGTGTGCGTACCGAGCCCCTCACGTTGATCGATCTGATTCGGCAACACCCCGACAATCCGTCTGACGCCAGGCTCGAGGGCTTCAATCCGACGGGCAGCATCAAGGACCGGACCGCGCTCGAGCTCGTCGAGCAAGCGGAGCGGGAGGGCGCGCTCCGTGCGGGGATGACCGTGGTCGAGCCTCGAGCGGCAACACCCGGATCGGCCTCGCGATGGTTTGTCGCCTGAGGGGGTATCCGCTCCGCATCGTGATGTCGAAGAAGGCGAGCCGCGAGCGGGTTGCGATGCTGCGCGCGTACGGCGCGGAGCTCCGGAACATCGACCTGACGGACCCGCCAGAGATATTCGACCGAACGCGGATCGATCGTGTCGTGACCATCGACGACGACGACGCGCGGCGCGCGGCGCGGGAGCTCGTGCGGTGCGCCGGGCTCTTCTGCGGCATCAGCTCGGCTCCGCGATTGCAGGCGTCCTCCGGCTCGTCGACGAGGGCGCGCGCGGCGTGTTCGCCACCATCCTCCCGGATCGTGGCGAGAAGTAACTCTCGACCGACCTGTACCACCCCGTCGTCGGATCGACGTGACGGCGGGCGCGCACGGTCGCGGCGAACCCGCTCAACTACACGACGCCGGCGTTCGCGGCGCTCTTCGCGATCGTCCTCCTCGGCGAGCGACCGACGGCGCGCGTCGTCGTCGCGCTGACGCTGGTCGTCGCCGCCGTCGGGGCCCTAACGCGGCCGCGGTTCTCCGGCGCGCCATGGGACACCGCGATCGCCGCCGGCGCGGGCGAGTTCTCCGGCGCCGCGTACGCGACCAACTCACGACCACCGAGCCGCCGATCCGGATCGTGTGCTGGTTCAATGCCGTAGCTTCGATCGCGATGCTGCCGCTGGCGATCGCCACGTGGTCCGCTCCGACGGCGTCGGTCATCGACAGCCGTCCCGCAGTACCGCAGATCGCGATGGCCACCAGCAGGACCGCGTCCACGGCAGGGTTCCGGCACTCGCGCAGCGCGGTGCCGACCGTGCTCGTGCTCGCGCACTCGACCCTCGGAGGTGGGGTCGCGTGGGGCGAGGCACCCTCCGAGTGGTCTTGGATCGGGATCGTCGCGAGCATCGCGGCGATCCTCCTGATCGGACGCGAGCCGCGTGCCGCGCACACGCGCGGGGTGACCGAGGTCGTCACGGGTTGAAGCGCCGGGCGCGTCAGAGCCGGACCCCGCGCCGAGCTGAGGCGCGAGACGGGTGCGCGTCGCCGATCGAGCGTCACTCGGACCCCGCCAGCGGCGGGGCGTCGAGCTCTCCGAGCGTCGCGCCGAGCGCGCTCGCGACGTCCACGCGCGCGTGCGCGACCTCGGTGAGGAGCTCCACCTCCTCCACCGCGAGCTCGCGGGTCGCGCGGGCGGCGTCCAACCAGTCGAGGAGGTTGCCCTCCCCCGCCCCGTACGTGGCCGCCGTCGCGTCGAGCGCGAGCGCGGCCGCGGGGGCCTCGCGCTCGCGCAGGACGCGCAGCGCGCGCCGGTTCGTCACGAGCTCCGCGAGCGCGGCCCGCACCTCGACCGCGATCGCGCGCTCGATGCCCGCGACCTCGGACTCCATCGCGCGCGCGTCGGCGCGCATCGCCTCCGCCTCGTCGCGCTCGCCGCTCCACAGCCAGGGCAGGGTCATACCGAGCTCCAGCCCGAGCCCGGGCCGCATCTGCGGCGTCTGCATGTACATCGCGCCGATCATGAACATGGGCACGTCCGCGCGGGCCGTCGCCGCGGCGGCACGGGCCTCCGCGGCCGCCACGCCCGAGCGCGCGGCGGCGAGCGCGCCGCGATGCTCGATCGCGTAGGCGAGCGCCGCATCCGGAGCGATGGCGACCACCTCCGCGGGGAGCGACGGCGCCGGCCCGAGCGCGCGTCCGGCCGCCACGCCCATGCGCGCGCGGAGCGTCTCGGCGGCCCGATCCGCGCCCCCGGCGGTGCGCTCGAGCATCCGCTCGGCGGTGGCGAGCTCGCGCTCGATGCGCGCGACGTCGGCGAGCGCGCCACCGGCGGCCGCGTAGCGGGCCCGCGTCGCCTCGCGCATGGACCCGAGCGTGTCGATCCACGCTCGGAGCGCGGCGCCCCGCGCGGTGGCACCCGCCCAGTCGGCGCAGTCGTGCGCCGCATCGGCCGCGACCATCCGGCGCATCTCGTCGAGCTGGCCGAGCGCGGCGCGCGCCTCCTCCACGCGCGCGCGCGCCCGACCGTCGAGATCCCCGGCCGGCGGGAGCGCCTGCGCGACGGTGAGCATGTACATGCCCTCGCGATCGGCGAGCGACGGATCGCCGATGGGGAAGTCCCACACCGCGACGCGGGCCGTCGGCGCGGACAGCGCGCCCTCCGCGCGCGCCGACGCCAGCGCGGATCGCGCGCGCTCGCGCGGGGCGGAGAGACCGGGGCTCGTGGCGACCACCGCGCGAACGACATCGTCGCACGAGGTGAACGAGAGCGGCGCGTCCGCGGAGGCATCGACGAATCGGGCCTCGGTAGCGGACTCCTCGGCTTCGAGCTCGGAGATCCGCTCGCTCGTCGCGTGCCAGGCCGTCCAGGTCGACGACGAGACGCAGCCCGCCACCCCGGAGGTGACGAGGAGATACGCAACGACCATTGCTTGATACTTTCGGGTCACGCTCGCTCCGGTTCGCATGCCCTGCACGTAACACACCGCACGGGGTCGGGCTCGATGGAGCGGCTCCGATGTCCGGTGCCACTCTGGCGTGTGACCCCGAAGGACACGGTCCTCGGGACGACCGTGCGTACCTCCGAGGCATCGACCTCAGGAGCGCACCATGCACACGATCACCGCCCGTCTCTTCGTCCTCTCGTTCGTCTCCGCCTGCGCCGCCCCCGGCACCCGCCCGCACGACATGAGCGTCGCGCGCCACGAAGAAGCGGCGGGAGCCGAGGACGCCGCGGCGGACACGCACGCCGCGGAGTACGACGCCTCCGCCAGCGCGCCCCTGCGCTGTGGCGTGAGCGGCGCGAGCGTCGCGCTCGGCTCGCCGTGCTGGACCTCGGACATCAACCCCACGGAGTCCCACCGGGCGGAGGCCGCGCGCCACCGCGACGCCGCGGCGGCGCACCGCGCGGCCGCCGAGGCCCTTCGCGCCGCCGAGGCGACCGAGTGCGCGGGCCTGAGCGAGGCCGATCGCGATCAGAGCCCGTTCTCGCACCGCGAGGACATCGCGTCGGTCGAGGAGCTCACCGAGGAGGTCCTCGTCGGTCGCACCCGGACCAGGCGCACCGTCGGTGCGCGCGTCGTGCTGAGGGCGGTGCCGGGGCTGACCGCGGAGTGGCTCCAGCGCGTCCTCGAGTGCCACCTCGCGCGCAACGCCTCGCTCGGTCACGACGTCCCGGAGATGTCCTACTGCCCCCTCGTACCGAACGGTGCGCGCGTCGACGTCCACTCCGCGGGCGATGGCTTCGCGGTCGACGTCCGCGCCGAGAGCGAGGAGGCGATCGCCGAGGTCGTCCGCCGCGCGCGCGGGCTCCTTCCCTGACGCGATGGGTGACGCTGGCGGTCACAGTCGACGATGGCCGGGCCCCGATCGATCCAGACCTCCGAATGAGTGAACGAACGTACTGGGAACGGCACGCCCGCAACTACGAGCGCTCGATGCGGCTCCTTGGCAGGCCCGTCCTGCTCGCCGCGGAGCGTGCCGCACGTGCGGTCGCAGGCCGTGAGCGCGTGCTCGAGCTGGCGGCCGGAACGGGCCTCGTGACCGAGGCGATCGCGCGGACGGCCGGGGCGGTCGTGGCGACCGACTACGCGCAGGCGATGGTCGACGCTCTCGCGGCGCGTGCTCGCGCCGCGCAGCTCGACAACGTGCGTTGCGAACGTGCGGACGTCTACGATCTGCCCTACGCACCAGGGCACTTCGACGCCGTCGTCGCCGCCAACGTGCTCCACTTGCTGCCCGACCTCCCGACGGCCCTGCGCGATCCGGCGGGTGGCGCGGCCCGGCGCACGCTGGGTGCTCCCGACCTTCTGTCACGACGAGACGGCGGTGTCGTGGCTGCTCTCGCGGGTCGTGGCGGTGACCGGCTTCCCGAGTCGGCGGCGGTTCACGCTGCGCACGCTCGACCAAGCGCTCGAGGACGCCGGCCTCGTCCCCGAGGAGCTCGAGCTGCTCCCCGGACCCATCCCGATCGGATACGCGGAAGGCACGTTCTCAGCCGAGGATCCGCCGGAAGCGGATCGGAAGCTCTAGGCGCCGTATCCGCGGCGGTCACCCCGCGCCTCGACCTGTGGCGCGAGGAGGGGCGGATCCCCACACCCTCGGCGATGCTCGTTTCGAGACCTCTGCTCCCGCTCGCGCTCGCGCTCGCTGGATGTACCTGCGCGAGCGAGCCGGCTCCGCCCGCGCCGGCCCCCGAGCCGGCCTCGGCCGGAGCGCTCACCGCCGATCCACCCGCCGGCGAGGGCGCGGTCGCGATCCACCTGACCTCCGCGGGGCCGGAGGTGCTGGCGAGCTGGGTCGAGCCGGGGAGCGCCGATGCACCTCGGATCCGATTCGCTAGGTTCGACGTCGAGCGCTCGGCCTGGAGTGAAGCGAGCACCGTGACCGAGGGCGCCGATCTGCTCGCCAGCTCGGTGGAGCTGCCGGCCGCGGTGCGCTCTGCCGGCGGCACGTTCCTGCTCACGTTCGTGCGTCGGGGCGGCGCGGACGAAGCGTCGTCGGTCCACCTCGCGACCTCTCCCGATGGGCAGACGTGGCGGCTCCGCGGGCCGATCCACGACGACGACACGGACACGGAGCACGGCCACGTGTCCCTCCTGCCCGAAGGGGGTGGCGCTCGCGCGGTGTGGCTGGACGGGCGGGCGACGATCGCGGCCGGTCCGATGGCCGTGCGCACGGCGCTCCTCGACCCCGACGGCGGGAGGACCGACGAGGCCGTGCTCGACGAGCGCGTCTGCGACTGCTGTCAGACCGCAGCGGCGGCGGCCGCGGACGGGCCGATCGTGGTGTACCGCGACCGCGACGAGGCCGAGCGGCGCGACCTGTCCATCGTGCGGCGCCGGGACGGCGCGTGGGGCGCGCCGAGCGCGGTCGCGTCGGACGGGTGGACGATCCGCGGCTGCCCCGTGAACGGACCGCAAGTCGCGGCGGACGTTCGCCGCGTGGTCGCGGCCTGGTACACCGAGGGCGGCGGCGCACCGCAGCTCCGAGTCGCGTTCTCGGGAGACGCGGGAGCGCGCTTCGATGCGCCCCTCGTGCTGGATGCGGCCCAGCCGCTCGGGCGCGTGGACGTCGAGTGGATGGCCGACGGCAGCGCGCTCGTGGCGTGGCTCGAGCGTCGAGGAGACGCGGCCCGCGTGCTCGTGCGACGCGTCGCGCCCGACCGCCGCGTGGGCGCTCCGGTCGAGATCGCGCCCCTCGGTGGCCCGGCCGCCTTCGGAGCGCCGCGCCTCGCTCGGCTCGGCGCGGACGCGATGGTGGCGTGGAGCGACTCGGGACCGCCGAGGCGCGTGCGCGCGGTCGTGCTGCGCGTCGGCGAGCTCCCGCCTCCGACGGGGGCGCCGCTCGCCGCGGCGGTCCCGCCCGAGCCCGACGCGATCGGCGCGCAGCTGCCCCCCGTGGTGCTCGACGCGCTCTCCGGCGAAGCGCGGTCGCTGGGCTCGTTCCGTGGCCGCCCGCTGGTGCTCTCGTTCTTCGCCGGCTGGTGCGCTCCGTGTCGCGAAGAGATCCCCGTCCTCGCCGCGCTCGCGCGTCGGTACCCGGACGAGCTCGCGGTCGTGGGCATCAGCATCGACGAGAGTCCGCCCGAGGCGGTGGCGCGGTTCGCGCGCGCGCACGGCATCACCTACCCCGTATTGCTCGATCCCGCGGGCGCCGCCCTCGGGGGAGCGCTGGGGGTGCCTCCGATCCCGGCGACCTTCCTCCTCGACGAGGCCGGGCGCGTCGTCTTCGTCCACCGAGGGGGGGGGGCGACGCTCGAGCCGAGCCTCGCCGCCGCGGTCGAGCGTTCGATCGCCGGCGAGCATCACGGCCACGACCACGCGCACTGACCCGCGGCTTCAGGGCATGCCGCCCGAGACGTGCCAGTGCGCGATCCCGTTCGGTCGCTCCCCCACTTCCACGGTCGCCACGACGCGGCGCGCGGCCGTGTCCACGATCGAGACGGAGCCGGCGCCGATGTTCGACACGTACGCGGCGCGCCCATCCTCCGAGACGACGACGCCGTGGGCGCCCTCGCCGACGAGGATCGTCGCGGTCACCGTCGCGCTCGGCACGTCGATCTCGAACAGGCGGTTGGACGAGGGGCGATCGAGGAGCAGGCCCTGATCGCACACGTAGAGCGTGGAGCCGTCCGGCGTCGGATAGAGCTGCACCGGGCCTCGAGCGCCCTCGGGGAGCGGGATGCGGGCGAGCGCACGGGTCGCGAGGTCGAGCCTCACGACCTCGAGCGTGTCGTAGAGCGAAGCGAACACGTAGCGGCCGCCCGGCACGCACGCGGTCTGCACCGCGACGCCTCCGAGCGGAACCTCCTCGATGACGCCCGTCTCGGGATCGACGATGGACAGGCTCTGACCCGCCATGTTCGCGACGTACAGGCGGCCCTCGCAGTAGCGCAGGCCGTGCGGGGCGCGCCCCTCGCCGAGCTCGTAGCGGCGGACGATCTCGAAGGTGGTCGCGTCGATCCGCAGCACGGCGTTCGCCTCGTTCGCGGTCACGAACGCATCACGCGAGCCGGGATCCAGCACGACGTGGGCGACGTGGAGCCCCGAGCCGAGGTCGACGCGCGCACGGATCTCGAGCGTCTCGGGGTCGAGCACCATGGCCTGCTCGATCGGCTCCAGGCCGCCGTGCCCGTGCGGATCGGACTCTTCGGCCACCGCCGGCGCGACCGCCCACACGGATCGGCCATCGGGCGACACCTGCACGTTGTGGGGCGCAAATCGCATGGTCACCCCGTCGCGGACCTCCGCGAGATCGACGGTCGCGATGCGCGTCATCGAGTCGTGCTCGAGGACGGAGAGGGTCCCGCTCCCTTCGTCGGCGACGAAGATCCGCGAGCTCGTCGGTGGGGGCGCGCTGCACGCGGCGAGGAGCGGCGTGGTGAGGCAGATCGTCGTCAGTGCTCTCATGGAGGACCTCTCTCGGGCTGGGGCTCGCGTCGCGCGTCGCCGATCGCAACGTGGGACGCCCGCGACGGGAGCAGTTGACCGCACGCAACTCGGACCGTGGCCGGCGGGGTCTCACACCTCGGCGATCGCCGCGTTCGTCTCGACGGCGTGCCAGATGGCGGACCAGACGGCGCGCAGGTGCGCCTCGTCGAGGAACGTCGCCAACGGGTCCGGCGCGCCGCAGACCGCGCCGAGGAACGACCGCGTGACCTCGTGCATCGCCTCCTCGATGCGCGAGGCGCTGCCCGCCTCCGGGGTCGGCGGAACGAGCTCGCGCTCCTCGAGGGAACCGCCGCGCCGCAACGCCAAGAGCGACGCGCCCGCGGCCGGCAGCGCGGCGCGGACCCGCGCGTGCTCCCAGCTCGTCCGCACGTCGAGCGGCACCCCCGGTCGCGCGTGCGGGAACGACGCGAACGACGTGACGACGCCGGAGCCGTGCTCGAGCAGCAGCGCCGGGGGGAACGCCGCGGGAGCCCGGCGCGCGCGGCGCTCGATCCCTTCGGGCGCGCGCGACGAGACGAGCACGCGCGCGATCGGTCCGGCGAGGACCACCGCCACGTCGAGGACGATCGGGAGCCACCGCCCGGGTGCGTCGATCGCGACCCGGAGGAGCTCACCGCGTCCCTCGCGCGAGGCGAGCGCCTGGAGCTCGGGGCGCACGCGGAAGGTGTAGTCCGTGCGCGCGACGCGACCGGCCCGCTCGGCCCCCTGCGCCATTCGAAGCACCGCGGCGCGACCGGGAGCGACGGGGTGTGCGCAGAGCACGTGCGCGCCTCGCTCGAACGCTCGGAGCGCGAGCGCTTCGTGCTGATGCTCACCGGCCGCGAGCACGACCACATCGGGCTCGTGACGGCGGAGCGCGTCCTCGAGCGTCGGAGCGAGCTCCACCCCGAGCGCGCTGGCAAGCGCGCGGGATCGCGGCGAGCCTCGCCCCACCAGGGCCCTCAGCTCCGCGCGTGGATCGCTGGCGAGCGCACGCGCCGCGTGCGCGCCCCAGCCGCTGCCGACGACGATGCAGGCGAGCGCCTTCATGCGAGCGGGTGGGGCCGGGAGGACAGGGCCGCGCCGGCGGCGATGCGTGCGGCGACCCGAGGGCTCGCGAGGCGGCGATACACCATTCCCCACGAGAGCTCGACGAGCCCGGGCACGAGGACCCGGACGACGTACCAGTCCGCGCCGAAGAGCTCCGGCAGCGAGCGGTCGATCACCCACGGCTCGAGCCCGGCTTGCGCCAGCGCACCGACGAGCGCGCCCTTGGGGTCGGCCGCGGGCGCCCAGCGGTCTCGAATCGCGCCGACCTTCGTGGGGTGCGCGCGCGCGAGGAGTCCGTCGAGCGAGGCGATCGCGAGCTCGCCGCGCAGGACCGCGAGGTGATCGTCGGGCTCGCACCGCAGACGCGGATCGTCGAGGGGACGCGGCGCTCGACTCCGCGCCGACCCGGTCAGCGCGACCCCGAGCTCGGCGTGCGCGCGACGGATGGCGTCATCGAGCGTCAGCGCCCCCGCCGATCCGCAGCGCAGCGCGCCATCGGCGCTCAACGCGACCGAGAGGACCACCGGGAGGTCGATGTCCTGCGTCATGAGGAACGTGTGGGCCCCGTCGGGTCCGCCGACCTCCTCGAGGTACCCGAGCGCGCCGCGCGGCGCGTACCCGTCGATCAGGATGGCGTCGCGCTCGACGAGCTCGAGCAGCGCCGCGACGATGGCGCGATCGGGATCGGTGTGCGCAGCGTAGCCGTTGGAGGTGGCGTCGACGAGCGAGCGCCGGCCCGCGCGCGCGCGGCCGACGAGGCTCGCAGGCACGAGGCGACGCTGCGCGCCGACCAGCGACGTGGCGACGCACCAGTCCTGGCTCGCGTCCGGATCGTAGGGCTCGAACCGGAACCCCGGGATCGCGTAGTCCGAGTCGCGATAGAGGAGCTCGCGGACCGAGCGGGCGTCGAGCGCGGGCACCTCGAGGGCCTCGCTGCGTTCATCCCGCGCGGCCGGCGGCGCATGCAGCATCGCGAACCGCTCGATCGCCTCGGCGAGCGCGGCGACGCGAGCGTTCGATCCCGCTCCGAGGGCGACCCCGTACGCGTCGGCCCGGGTGCTCCAGGGCACGCGCGAGCGACGGTAGACGACCCGCGCCGCCGCGCGGGCGTCGCCGGCGTCGACGGGCCACACGCAGGCGTGCCGCGCGGAGGCCAGCGCGCCCCACTCCGCGGGAGGCGGCGCCGCGCGCGGGATGGGCGCGCGCTCGATGCAGGGACACGAGGGGTGCGGGGGGAACGGCCGCGAGACCACGGGCCCGGTCGGCGACTCCAGGATCCACGCGTTTCCCTGCGGGAGGTCGCTCGCCTCGGCCACCAGATCCGCCGCCCGCGCGAGGAACGCCTCGCGATCGCCGAACGCCCGAGGGCACTCCGCGAGGTCGCCGTCGGGCGTCACGTACCGGGCCAGCGCCGCGTCGAAGAGCCACGCGCAGAGCGGGCACGCGCCGGCCTCGCCCTCGTCCGCCGCCGCGACGAGCCCGCGTTCGTCGATCCAGAGCACCAGCGAGCAGGCGCGCTCACGAACCCGCGCCTCGAGGCGGGCACCGAGGCGAGCGTCATCGGGCGCACCGACCAGCACGTGCTCAGGAAAGCGCGGGGTGCCCCCTCGTTCGCCCGCGACGGGCGCGGCGAGCAGGATCCCGGCCTCCATCAGCGCGCGGACCGCGCTCTCGTCGGCTCCCTGCACGCTCATCGCCCCGAGGGCCAGCCGCTCGACGAGCGAGCGCTCCGCGTGACGCGAAGACAGCGTGATCCGCCGCCATCGCCGGGGGCCGCGGGCGAGGAGAGCGCGCGGAGTGGCGAAGAGCGCCACGCCGGGCGCGACACGGACGTGATCGCTCGGAGAGCGATTCATGCGGCGCGCGCCGGCGTGGCCACCCCCAACGCGACTCAGTCCTCGCTGCTGGGGTCGCAGCCGCAGCTCAGCGGCTGCCACCACTCCATCTCGAGCTCCTCGATGGTGAGCTCGACCGGCTCCTCGGTGGTCGTCTCGATGTTCTCCATCCGCATCTCCTTCATCCGGCACGCCCTGCATCGAGGAGGACCATCCTCGCTCGCGCACTCGCGGCTCTCGTCGAGAGAACGCCAATCCGAGCACGGCCGCAATGAATTCGGCACGCGCGTGACGGCGGTGGTCACACCCTCGGGCTCAGCGCGGGCAGGGGTGCTGACTCTGTGGGCACCCTGCTAGCGTCGACCGGTGTCGGCCGAGCGCGACGAGACGCACGACGGTGGCGCACGCCTGCGCGAGCTCGCGGTGCCGATGATCGGCACCCAACTGGCGCTGGCCGCGCTCCCGGGGACCGACGCCCTCGTGATGGCGAGCCTGGGCGAAGCCGAGCTCGCCGGCGGCGCGCTCGGAGCGTCGCTGCTGTCGTCGGTGGTCGTGCTCGTGAGCTGTCTGGTCGGCGGGCTCGGGCCGCTCACCGCGCGAGCGCTCGCGCGGGGTGACGAGGCGACCGCCCGCGCGCTCGCGGGCCGCGCGCTCCTCCTCGGCCTCGGTGTGACCTTGCCGCTGGGCGCGCTGGCGCTGGACGCTCAGCCCTGGCTCGAGGCCGCGGGGCAGCCGCCGCCGATCGCGAGCGCGGCCTCGAGCTACCTGCGCGGCGCCGCTCCGACGCTGCTCGCCTCGCCGGTCGTGCTCGTGCAGCGCCACGTGCTGGCGGCGCGACGTGTCCCGGGCATCGTCACGATCGCCACCGTCGTCGCCGTCCCGATCAACCTCGCGCTCGACCTGACCCTCGCGCACGGAGCGGGTGGAGTGCTCCCTCCCTTCGGGGTGCTCGGCATCGGCATCGCGACGAGCGTCGTCACGGTGTCGATGGCCGCCGGGCTGTCGTGGTGGACGGCGCGCAGGATCGTTACCCCCGCGAGCGACCTTCGGCCGACGACCGCCCGTCTCGAGGACGGGTTCCTCCGTCGGCTCCTCGCCCTCGGCATCCCGATCGTCGGCGCGGTCGCGCTCGAGGTCGGCGTGTTCGTGGGAAGCTCCTTCGTCGTCGGCTCGTGCGGATCGTCGGCCCTCGCCGCCCACGCCGTGGCGCTCCAGATCACCCAGCTGCTCTTCGTCCTCCCGAACGGCCTCGCGCAGGCGAGCGCGATCCACGTCGCAGGGGCGCGAGATCCCAGACACGCCACGCGAGTCGCGCTCGCCCACGCGGGAGTCGCCGGCGCGCTCGCCGCGATCGGCCTGCTCGTCCTGCGCGCGCACGTCGCCGACGCGTACCTCGCGAGCACCGATCCGGCGACGGGGGCGCTCGCCGTCACGCTCCTCGGCGTCGTCGCCGCGTTCCACGTCGCCGATGCCCTGCAGGTGACGGCCGCCGGATGCCTGCGGGGACGCGGGGACACGCGGACGGCGATGTGGGTGGCGGGCGCGGCCTACGCGATCGTCACCCCGCTCGTGGCCGCCGGCGCACGTCGGGTCCTCGAGACCACGGTCGCGGTGTGGCTCGGCCTGGCCGCCGGAGTCGCGGTCGCCGCATGGCTCCTCGTGCGCCGCGCGCTCGCACCGGGCTCGCCGTCGAGCTCGGACCGGAAGGCCTAGCGGCGAACCGCGCCCTCCCTTCGCTGTGACGCGAGCGGTCACCCCCGCGCGACGCCGACTGGCCGAAGACGCGCGCTGGGGGCAGGCTTGCACCGTGCGCCGGTCTCGGAGGTGGTTGGCCCTCGCCGCGGTGCTCACCGCGGGCACGACGCTCGCGATGGGCGTCGGGGCCGGCCTCACCTACGTGTGGTGCGCGCCGATGCGCGAGGCCCGCCTCGCGTGCTGCTGCCCGGTCGAGCGGAGCGAGGCGCCGGCCGCGCGCGGCCGCTGCTGCGAGCCGCGCGAGGTGGCCGATGCCCCCGAGGGCGCGGCCGATCAGAGCCCGCCGGTGGCCTCGCCGGCGAGCCTCGCGACGCTCGCCGCGCCGGTCTGCCCGACGGACCCCGGCGTGGAGTCCCCGCCCGCGCACCCCGTGGTGCGCGCGCGCGGCAGCCCGGGTCTTCGCGTCCACTCGATTTGCTCCGTCTACCTCCTCTGATCCCGTCCATCCGGCACGCGCCTCGGCGCGAACGCGCGCGTCTGCGCGCTGGCTCTCGGACGGGAGACGATGGATGGATACGCGATCGGGTGAACGACACGCGGCGACGCACGCCGCATCGAGAGATGATCGTGGAGGTGCGCCGTGAGCGCGCCGGCGACGACCGGCGAGCCCTCGCGGCGGGCGCTCCGGACGATGGCGATCGTCCGGTGGCTCCTCTTCCTCGCCGTCGGCGCGACCGCCGCGACGACCTGGTGGACCCTGGTCCTGCAGAGCGACGCGCCGACGGCCGGGGAGCCCCGCTACTACTGCCCGATGCACCCCGAGATCACGTCGCACGATCCCGGGACGTGCCCGATCTGCTTCATGACGCTCGAGCCGATCCCCGAGGAGCGGGCGAGCCCGGTCGCGCCGAGCGAGGCCCACCACGCGCACGAGGCGATGCCGGGGGACACGCCCGAGGGGACCGCGCCCGTCATGCTGACGACGGAGCGCATCCAAGCGTCGGGCATCCGTGTGGTCCCGGTCGCGCAGCGCGGCGCGGCGCGCGAGGTCCGCTGGCCGGCCGTGGTCGAGGCCCTCGAGGGGGCGCGCGCGGAGGTGCGCGTACGGACCGACGCGTTCGTCGAGCGGCTCGCGGTGCGCGAGTCGGGCGTGCACGTGCGGCGGGGCCAGGTGCTCGCGTGGGTCGTCGCGCCCGAGATCCAGCGCGCCGAGGAGGAGCTCCTCGCGGCGCGGCGGTGGCCCGAGGGCGCGGCGCCCGAGCACGGGGCCCCGATCCGCGAGGCCGCCGCCCGGCGCCTCGAGCTGCTCGGCGTCTCGCGGCGCGAGATCGAGGCGATCGAACGCTCCGGCGAGGCGCGCCGCCGCATCGCGCTGCGCGCGCCGGTCGACGGCTCCGTCACGGCGCTGTCCGCGGTCCTCGGCGCCTATGCCTCGCCCGACACCGTGCTCTACGAGATCACGAGCTACGAGCGCGTACGCGTCGTCGCGAGCGCGCTCTCGCCGGACGACCTCCCGCTCGCTGGATCCGCGCCCGCGGTCTTCCGCGCCGGCGACGTGACGCGTCCGTTGACCCTCGAGGTGATCGAGCCGGCGCTCGACGAGAGCTCGCGCACCGCGCGGGTCCGGTTCCTCGCCGAGAACGACGGCGCCGAGCTCCGCCCGGGGGACCTCGGGGACGTCTGGCTCGACGCGCGCGACGAGAGCGTGCTCCTCGTGCCGCGCGACGCGGTGATCGATCGCGGCCGCGAGCGCTACGTGTTCGTCGAGACGAGCCCCGGGCTCTTCGCGCCGCGCGTGGTCGCCCTCGGCGCCGCGCGCGGAGACGAGCGCGAGGTCGTCGCGGGGCTCGCGGCCGGAGAGCGCGTGGTCGCGCGCGGCGGCTTCGTGCTGGACTCGGAGAGCCGGCTGTCGGCGGCCCTCGCGCCGCGCGCCCTCGACGGCGGGGTGGCGCCGTGATCGGCCGCGTCATCGAGCTGGCCGCGCGCCACCGAGCCCTCGTCCTGCTGCTCGGTCTGGTCCTCGGCGGCGCGGGCGTGGCGTCGATGTCGCGCCTGCGCCTCGACGCGATCCCCGATCTCTCGGACGCGCAGGTGATCGTCTTCACCGAGTGGATGGGCCGCTCGCCGACTCTCGTCGAGGACCAGGTCACCTATCCCATCGTCACCGCGCTCCTCGGGGCCCCGCACGTCGCCGAGGTGCGCGGGCAGAGCATGTTCGGGATGAGCTTCGTCTACGTCGTCTTCGAGGAGGGGACGGATCCGTACTGGGCTCGCTCGCGCGTCCTCGAGTACCTCGGCAGCACGGCGGGCCGGCTCCCCGAGGGCGTCACCCCTCGGCTCGGCCCCGACGCCAGCGGGATCGGCTGGGTCTACCAGTACGTGCTCGTGGACGAGTCCGGGGAGCACGACCTCGGGGAGCTGCGCACGCTCCACGACTTCTCGCTGCGGTACGCGCTCGCGAGCGTGCCCGGCGTCGCGGAGGTCGCGCCGCTCGGAGGATTCCTCCCGCAGTACCAGGTGACGCTCGACCCCTCGCGCCTGAGCTCGCTCGGGGTGTCGATGGCCGAGGTCGCCGATGCGATCCGCGCGTCGAACGGCGAGGTCGGCGGCCGGCTCATCGAGCTCTCGGAGCGAGAGTACTTCGTGCGCGGTCGCGGCTACGTGGGGCGCGCCTCGGACCTCGAGTCGGTCGTGGTGCGCACCGGCGAGGACGGCACCCCGCTCCGCGTGGGCGACCTCGGCTCGGTGCGCGTGGGCTCGGAGATCCGACGCGGCGCCGCCGACTGGAACGGCCGCGGCGACGCGGTCTCCGGCGTCGTCGTGATGCGCTATGGCGAGAACGCGCTCGACGTGATCGAGCGCGTCGAGGCGCGGATGGAGGAGCTCGCGCCGTCGCTCCCCGAAGGCGTGGAGCTGCGCCCGGTCTACAGCCGCGCCCCGCTGATCCGCCGCGCGATCGAGACGCTCGAGCGCGCGCTGACGGAGGAGATGATCGTCGTGGCGATCGTCATCTTCGGTTTCCTCCTCCACTTCCGCTCGGCGCTCCTGCCGATCATCTCGCTGCCGCTCGCGGTCGTGATCGCGTTCATCCCGATGGCGCTCTTCGGAGTACCGGCGACGATCATGTCGCTCGGGGGCATCGCGATCGCGATCGGCGCCACGGTCGACGCGGAGATCGTGATGGTCGAGGCCGCGCACAAGCGGCTCGAGCGCGCCCCTCCCGACCTGTCGCCGGAGGCGCGTCAGAAGCTCCTCGCGGAGGCCGCGGCCGAGGTCACGCCGGCGATCTTCTTCTCGCTGCTGATCATCGCGGTGTCGTTCCTCCCGGTCTTCGGCCTCACCGGTCAGGCGGGGCGCCTGTTCATCCCGCTCGCCTTCACGAAGACCTGCGTGATGCTCTCCGCGGCGCTGCTCTCGATCACCTTGGCGCCCGCCCTCCGCGACTACCTGATCCGCGG
>JAYRVK010000189.1:0-2485 GCA_041918555.1 Sandaracinaceae bacterium | reverse complement strand
GACCTTCTCGATCGGCGGCGTGCGCCTCGAGACGCGCCTCCTCGAGAAGACGGGGACCGGCCGCGGCCGGGACGCGTGGACGATGGTGACCTACGCGTGGAGCGAGGATCAGCGCTCGGTCACCGAGGTCGGCCCGTTCGGACAAGAAGACGTGCTCGGTACGGATCACGACATCCCCACGCGGGCCGCGTGCGTGCGCTGCCATTCCATCGCGCAGGACGACGCGATCAACGGACTCTCGGCGATCCAGCTCGCGCACGACGAGGGCGGCGTCACGCTCGCCTCGCTGAGCGCGGAGGGCTGGCTCACGGATCCGATCGCGCTCGCGGACGCGGAGGTCCCGGGCGACGCCACCGCGCAGGCCGCGCTCGGGTACCTGCACGCCAACTGCGGGAGCTGCCACGGCGGGCCCGCGCCGGAGCACGGTCTCGACCTCTGGCTGCGCGCGGGCACCCGGACCGTCGAGGCGTCGAGCGCGTGGACCACCGCGGTGTGCACCTGCTCGGTCTGGACCGGCACGGGCATGGGCGGCGAGGTGCTGAACCTCCGCATCGCGCCCGGTCACCCCGAGCGCAGCGTGTTGGCGGTCCGCATGGGCGTTCGCACGCCCACCGCCGCGATGCCGCCGATCGGGAGCGAGGAGGTCGACCCGGACGGGCTGCGCGTGATCACGGCCTTCATCGCGACGCTCGACGAGACGGCGAACGGCTGCCCGCACGGCTGCCCGTTCCCGTGAGCCGCCTCAGGAAACGGCGATGGGCGGGGTGTCCTCGATGCGCGCGGCGCGCCGCGGGAGCCTGCGATCGAAGGTCGCGAACTGCGTCGCGGTCCCCCGCGCGCTCGAGAGATGGAGGGCATCGGCGAAGTCCATCCCGGCTCCGAACCACGCGACGGCGCGCGCGAGGGTCTCGGTGGCCTCGATCGTCACCGACGCGGTCGCGAGCAGGCGCGCGAGGACCTCGTGAATCGCGGCGCGATCGAGGCGGTACGCCCCGCGCAGGACCCACTCCGTCTCGAGCAACACCGTCTTCGCCAGGAAGACGTCGTGGGTCGCGAAGAGCGCCGTCGCGCGCTCGCTCTGGCGCGGATCATCGTCGGTGAAGAGGTGGACGAGCACGTTCGTCTCGACGCCGATCATCGCCGGTCCTTCGCCTCGCGGACGATGGCGGCCTCCATGTCCGCGAGCGTGCGCCGCGGACCTCGGTACCCCGCACAACCTCGGAGCGCGCGCGCGGCCTCCTCGCGCGACGCGGCCCGCGGCCGCAGGAGCACGCCCTCCTCGGTCTCCTCGACGAGCAGCTCGAGACCGGAGATCCAACCTCGGGAATCCCGGACCGCCTTCGGGATCACGACCTGGCCCTTCGCGGAGAGCCTCGTCGACGCAGCCTTCTCGGTCATGGGCAAGGCGTAGACCGCGGCGGGCGTCGCGAACCTCGCTACCTCCGCATCCCCATGAAGCGAGCCATGCCGGCGTCGAGGACGCGCGGCGGGAGCCACGGGACCGTGCGCACCGCGAGCCACGCGGACCACGGGGTCTGGTAGCGCGCGCGGGGCGAGGCGCTCGAGGCCGCGCGGGCGATCGCGCGGGCCACGTCGTGCGGCTCGCCGCCGAGCGCGTCGAGGCGATCGAGGATGCGGTCCATCCTCTCGAAGGCCGGGCGGTAGGGCCCGCTCGTGACGTCGTAGCGGGCGAGGCTCTCCTTCGCGCGCGCCGAGAACCCGGTGCGGATGAACGCGGGCTGGATCGCGGTGACCTGGATGCCGAAGCCGTCGAGCTCGAGGCGGAGCCCGTCGGTGATCGCCTCGACCGCGTGCTTGCTCGCGCCGTACACGCCGAGGAACGGGAACGTCACGCGGCCGACCACGCTCGAGACGTTGATCACGTGGCCGCGGCGGCGCCGGATCATCGCCGGCACGAAGGCGCGGATCACCGACAACGTCCCGTGCACGTTCACGGCGAGCTGATCGCGCCACGCCTCGTCGGAGGCGAGCTCGATCGGGGCGACCTCCGCGTAGCCCGCGTTGTTCACGAGCACATCGAGCTCGACGCCGCGCGCGACCGCCTCGATCGAGGCCTCGTCGGTGACGTCCATCGCGCGCGTCTCGACGGAGAGCCGCTGCTCCTTCGCGCGCGCCGCGACCGCGCGCAGGCCCTCGGCGCTCCGGTCCGTCGCGAGGACCCGATAGCCCGCGCTCGCGAGCGCCCACGTGGTCTCTCGGCCGATGCCGCCCGCCGCGCCCGTCACGAGCGCGAGCCGCGTCGGCGACGCGGGCCGCTCGGGGCGCGGCCCGAGCGCGAGCGCGGTGCGGAGCACGCCCTCGCGCAGTCCGCGCGGCGCGCCGCGCGTCACCTCGAGCTGCGCGCGCGCGAGCGCCGGCACCGTCGCGCGAGCGGGCGGATCGTCGCCGAGGCAGAGCCGCTCGAGCGCGGCCGCGAGGACCTCGGGCGGCGCGGCGGTCCGCCGATAGGTCGACTCGAGCGCCT
>JAYRVK010000188.1:0-3192 GCA_041918555.1 Sandaracinaceae bacterium | reverse complement strand
CGGCGTCGAAGCCCGCGTCCGGCAGCGCCGGCACGCTGGCGTCGGGCGAGGAGGCGGGATCGCAGCCCGCGAGGAGGAGCACGAGGGCGGTGGCGCGGCCCAGCATCGCGGGGCCGACGATAGGCCCGAGGCCCTACGCTGTCGATGCGCCCCTGCGGCTGTGACACCATCGGAGTCACCCCGTGACGTCCTCACTTCGCCGCTGCCTCTGCCTCGCGCTCGCCCTGAGCTCCTGCGATCCGTCGGAGCCGCCCGACGGCGGCGCGCCCGACGCGACGGAGCCACCCGTGTGCACGCCGCTCGGCGCCTACGAGCTCGCCGCCTCCGACGGCGCGCCGGATCCGCTCGCGGGTCCGGGCGCCCGCGCGGGGCGCCTGGCCGCGGCGGACCTCCCCCCCGATCCGGGCGGCCTCGCGGACTGGCGCGACGGCGACTTCGTCCTCGCCAACGAGCGCGTCGGCTTCATCGTGTCGTCGGCGGACTCCCCCGGGCAGGTCTACGACCCGTTCGGCGGCCGCGTGGTCGGGGTCGGCCGCGTCGCGGGCGGCGCGTTCGTCGAGACCGGCGACTACAACCTCCTCATGCTCGCGCTCGGGCGCTTCACCCTCGCGACCGAGGCGGTCGCGGTGGTCGCGGACGGCGCCGACGGCGGGCCCGCGGTGGTGCGCGCGATCGGGCGGCTGACCCCGATCCGCGCGCTGGCGGATCTCCTCGACGCGCTCGTCCCCGGCGACTTCACCGACGTGCCGGCCGCCGTCGACTACTCCCTCGCGCCGGGCGCCGACGCGCTCGAGGTGACCCTCACGGTGCGCGCGCCCGCGAGCGGGATCCGCGCGACGATGGGCGCGCTGCAGGTCTTCTTCCAGGCGTACAGGACGCAGCCGTGGCGCCCGGGGACGGGCCTCGCGGAGAGCGGCGCCGCGACGCCCTACGTCGCCTTCGACGATCCGCGCGGGACGAGCTTCGCGTGGCGCGGCGCCGACGGCGCGACGCTCGAGCCGGTCATCGCGACGAGCGGGGTCGACATCTTCCGGAGCGGCCGGCTCACCGTGCCCGGCTGCGAAGAGGCCACGCTCGCGCTCGGCGCGCTCGTCGCCGGCGGCCCCGGCCTGCCGGGGGTGCAGCGCGCGCTGCGGGCCCTCGACACGACCGCGTCGCGCACGATCACCGGGTCGGTGCGCGACGCGCTCGGGGCGCCGGTCGCCGACGCGCGGCTGCACGTCACGACCGCCGACGGCGAGCACCTCACGCGGTTCTTCCCCGCCGCGGACGGCACCTTCGCGGTGGAGGTCGACGCGCGCGCGGCGCAGCTCTTCGCGTGGCGCGCGGGCCACCCGCTCGTCGGGCCGCTCGACGCGACCGGCGCGAGCGCCGACGTGATGCTCCCCGCGGCGGGGACGCTCACCGTGGACGTGCGCGACGTCGCGAGCGGCGCGGCGCTCCCCGCGAGGGTGGAGGTGTTCCCCTCGACCGGCGAGCCCGCCGAGGCCCCCGCGGCGTACGGCGAGCTCGTGCCGGGCCGCGGGCGCGCGCTCCTGCTCCACCCGACGAATGGACATGTGCAAGCTTCGTTGCCACCTGGCGACTATCGCGTCCGCGTCTCGCGCGGGCCCGAGTACGCGCGGGTCGACGCGGAGGTCACGGTCGTCGCCGGCACCGACGCGCCGCTCGTCGCCGATCTCGAGCGCGTGGTGCCGACGCCCGGGGTGCTCTGCGCCGACTACCACATCCACACCACGCGCTCGATCGACGCTCAGGATCCGGGGGCCCTCAAGGTGGCCTCGCTCGTCGCCGACGGGCTCGAGATCGCGGTGCGGAGCGAGCACGAGTGGGTGAGCGACTTCCAGCCGCTGATCGAGGAGCTCGGCCTCGGCGCGTTCGCGCGCGGGCTGATCGGGCTCGAGCTGACGACGTTCACCTGGGGGCACTTCGGCGTGTTCCCCCTCACCGTCGACCGCGCGGCGCCGAGCGGCGGCGCGTTCTTCTGGTACGACCGCGAGGCGCCGGAGGTGTTCGACGAGGTGCGCGCGCGGACGGGCTCGCCCGCGCTGATCATCAACCACCCGCGCGCCGGCGGGCTGCGCCAGGGCTACTTCACCGAGGCCGGCTACGACCGCACGACCGGCACGGTCGCGCGGCCCGAGCGGTGGGACGACGAGTTCACGGTGGTCGAGGTGTTCAACAGCGCGGACTTCGAGCGCGCGCGGGAGAGCGAGGTGGCCGACTGGTTCTCGCTCCTGACCCGGGGCCGCCGCGTGTACGCGGTCGGGAGCTCGGACAGCCACGAGCTCCGCGACACGCCCGTCGGCTGGCCGCGCACGTGCCTGTACCTCGGCACCGACGACCCCGCGACGGTCGCGCCCGAGGCGGTGCGCGACGCGACGCTCGCGGGGCGCTCGACGATCAGCGGCGGCCTCTACCTCGAGCTCACGGGCCCGGGCGGCGTGGGCCCGGGGCAGGAGGCGACCGGCGTCGGGCCGCGCGCGACGCTCGAGGCGCGGATCTTCGCGGCGCCGCACGTGAGCGTCGATCGGCTCGAGGTCATCGTCGACGGCGCGACGACCGAGACGATCCCGATCGGTCCCGGCGACGCGATCGACGCGATCGAGCGCGTGCGCGCGACGATCGAGGTCGACGTCGCCGAAGCCGGCTCGTTCGTGGTCGTCCACGCGGCGTCGGACACGCCGTTCGACACGGACGGGCATCGGCCGTTCGTGGTGTCGAACCCGATCTTCCTCCGGCGCTGACCGACGCGCTCAGAAGCGGCCCGTCACGCTCACCGCGCACCCCTCGGGCCCGCAGATCGCCGCCGCGCTCGCGTCGTCGCCGCCCTCCTGGAGCACGAGCAACAGCACGATCCCGGTCGCGACCGCGACGCCGCCGACCGGCAGGAGGATGTCCGTCGTGAGCGCGAGCGCGCTCCCCGTGCTCGTGCGGCTCGCGTGGTCGTAGCCGGGCGGGCACTCGAGGTTCGGGCACGACGAGGCGAGCTCGTCGTCGACCGAGAGCGCGACGCCGCCGGTGATCGCGCCCGCGACGAGCGCCGCGGCGCCGACGCCGAGGACGGCCCAGCCCACGGGCGACGGACCGCCGCCTCCGGACGAGGTCGCGGGCGTGGCCCGCTCCGCGCTCACCCGCGGCTCCCTCTCCTCCTCGTCTCCGTCGTCGCCCTCGACGTCGCCGCCGCGCTCG
>JAYRVK010000187.1:0-2494 GCA_041918555.1 Sandaracinaceae bacterium | reverse complement strand
GGGGCGCACCGCGCCGGCGCCGCGGCCCGCCGATCCGTGCCGCGCGGCGGCGCGCGGGAACGTCGTCCCGATCGGCGGTCGGGCCGGCGGCTCCGTCGCGCCGAAGCTCGACGAGGTGCACGAGGAGGCCGTCGACGACGAGCCGACGCGGGTCGGCGCGGAGTTCGACTTCGCGAAGCTCGACGCCGAGCGCCGCGCGGACGACGAGCGCCAGCGCGAGGAGCGCCTGCGTCGCGACCGCGAGGACCGGGAGCGCGACGCGCGCGAGGCCCGCGAGCGCGAGGCCCGCGAGCGCGAGGCCCGCGAGCGCCAGGCCCGCGAGCGCCAGGCTCGTGACGCCGCCGTGCATGCGCACGGGGAAGACGACGACAACCTGCCTCCTCCGGGCTTCGCGTCGGCCGCCCAGATCGCGCACGGCGACGCCTTCGACCCCTTCGCGGCCGAGGCCGCCGCGGCGCCCGCGCCGGTGTTCACCCCTGCGCCGGCCGCGACGGCGGTGCCGATCGAGCCGGTCCCCGAGCGCCGCCAGCGGGCCATCCCGATCGGCGCGTGGATCGCGATCGCGGGCGCCGCGAGCTTCGGGATCGTGCTCGCGATCATGGTGGGCACGCACTTCCTCAACACGCCGCAGCCCGTCGCCGCGGTGCAGCCGCCGGCGCCCGCGCCGGCCCCGGCCCCCCCCCCGCTCGAGCTCGACCCGCCGGTCGAGGAGCCCGTCGCGCCGCCGCCCGAGCCCGCGCCCGCCGAGGTCGAGCCGGTGGCCGAGGCGCCCGCCGAGGAGACCCCCACGGGCGGGCGGCGCGTCGGCGCGACCGAGCCGCGGCCCGCGACGAGCGGCACCGGCCGGCGCACGCCCGAGCTCGACCCGGAGACCCAGGCGCGGCTCGATCGGTTCGCGGGGTCGAGCTCCGACCAAGCGCCCAACCTCGACGTGGATCGCCCCGACAACACCCTCCCCGGCGAAGAGCGCGGCGCCGGCGGCGGGACCGAGCTCACCGGCGATCAAGTGCGCGCCGTGGTGAGCCGCGAGCGCGCGGGCGTGCAGCGCTGCTACGAGACGTTCGCGCGGCAGTCGGGGCAGGCGCCGTCGCTGCGCCTCGACGTCGACGTCACCGTCGGCGCGAGCGGCACGGTCACCCAGGCGGTGACGCGCGGCCCGGCCTTCGGCGATGTGAACGAGTGCGTGGAGCGCACGGTGCGGCGGTGGCGCTTCCCGCGCACCGGCACCGAGAGCCGCATCAGCATCCCCTTCGTGTTCACGGGGCGCGAGTAGCCCGGGCTACCGCAGCATCCGGACGATCAGGTACACGACGAACCCAAGGCCGATCGCCACGCCGAAGGTGAGGGCCCAGCTCAGGCCGCTCGGGCGCTTCGCGCCACCACCGCCGCCGACCGCGCGGTGCCCGCCGGTCGCCTCCGTCGAGATCTCCACCGAGCCCGTGCGGCTCGAGCCGCCGACCTGCTCGGTCGTGGCCGGGCCGGTCGCCTCGCGCGGGTGCTGCGAGCGGTCCTTGACCAGCGCGTCGAAGCCCTCCTTCTCGAGGAGGGACTCGTCCCACATCGCGGTCGGCTCGTCGGCCGCCCAGCGCATGGCCTCGTCGTCGTCTTGCTCGGGCTTGTCGTCACTCACGACGCTGGGATCGAGTGTCACCCATCCCCACGCGCCCCGCCAAGTTCTTCGGCTCGACCGCCCGGCCTCGCTCGGGGATCCTGATGGCACCATGCGCGTCCTCGTGACCGGCTTCGGGCCGTTCCTCGACCACGCTCACAACCCCTCCGACGCGCTCGCGCGGGCCCTGGATGGACGTCGCGCGCTCGGGGTCGAGCTGCGCGCCTGCTCGCCGCTCCCCGTCGAGCACGGGCGCGCGGCGGCGTGGGCGCTCGCGGCGGCGCGGCGGCACGGCGCCGACGCGATCGTCGCGTTCGGGCTCGCGGCGGGGACGCCGCACGTCCGCGTCGAGCGCCGCGGACGCAACCGGGCGACGAGCCCGCACGCCGACGTCGCGGGCCGCGTCGCCGCGGGACGCTCCGTCGTGCCCGGGGCCCCGAGCGCGCTCGCGGCGACGCTCCCCGACGCGCCGCTCCGGGCCGCCCTCGCCGCCGCCGGGATCGCGTCGAGCCCGAGCGAGGACGCGGGCGGCTACGTGTGCAACGACCTCTTCTTCCGGCTGCTCCAGGCGCGGCGGCGCGCGCTGTTCGTGCACGTCCCCTCGCACCTCGACGTGCCGCGCGCCGCCGCGCCGATGGCGCTCGGGATCGCGCGCGCCGTGATAGCGTCGGCGGGCCATGGGCGTCGATGAGCTGTCGCGGTTGACCGCCGAGAGCCTCTACCTCGTGCTCCTCGTGAGCGCGCCCGCGCTCGTCGCCGCGCTCGCCATCGGCGCCACCGTCGCGGTGCTCTCGGCCGCGACGCAGGTGCAGGAGCAGAGCCTGACGTTCGTGCCCAAGCTCGTCGGCGTCGCGCTCGTCCTCGCCACGGCCGGCGGGTGGATGG
>JAYRVK010000186.1:0-10850 GCA_041918555.1 Sandaracinaceae bacterium | reverse complement strand
CGACGCCATCGCAGTCGTCGTCGATCGCGTCGCACGTCGCGTCGCTCGCGGCGGGCGTTCCGGGCGCGCACGAGTCGACCACCGCGCCGGCCACGCAGCTCGTCGCACCGCTCGACGCGCACGCGCCCAAACCGCAGCTCGTGGGCAGGGGCGCGTAGTCCTCGTCCTCGACGCCGTCGCAGTCGTCGTCGATCGCGTCGCAGGTCGCGTCGCTGGCCGACGGCGCGCCCGGCGCGCACGAGTCGACGACGGAGCCGGAGACGCAGCTCGTCGCACCGCTCCCCATGCACGCGCCAACTCCGCAGCTCGTCGAGACGGAGACGTAGTCCTCGTCCGCGGCGCCGTCGCAGTCGTCGTCGACCCCGTCACAGGTCGTGTCGTCCATGGCCGGCGTCCCGGGCGCACACGAGTCCACCACCGACCCCGACAGGCACGACGTCACGCCGCTCGCGGAGCACGCGCCCACGCCGCAGCTCGTGGGCAGCGACGCGTAGTCCTCGTCCGTCGCGCCGTCGCAGTCGTCGTCGACCGCGTCGCACGTCGCGTCGCTCGTGGCGGGTGTCCCGGGCGCGCACGAGTCGACCTCGACGCCGCCCATGCAAGTCGTGTTGCCAATTGCCCCGCACGCGCCCACGCCACAGCTCGTCGCCACCGGCGCGTAGTCCTCGTCGAACGCGCCGTCGCAGTCGTCGTCGAGCCCGTCGCACGTCGCGTCGCTCGCGGCCGGCGCGCCCGGCGCGCACGAGTCGACCACGCTGCCCGACACGCACGACGTCGCCCCGCTCGCGGAGCACGCGCCCACGCCGCAGCTCGTCGCGATCGGAGAGTAGTCCTCGTCCTCGGCGCCGTCGCAGTCGTCGTCGAGCACGTCGCACGTCGCGTCGCTCGCGGCGGGAGCGCCGGGCGCGCACGAGTCGACGACGGATCCCGCCACGCAAGTCGTGTTGCCCGTCGCACCGCACGCACCGATGCCGCAGCTCGTCGCAACCGACGCGTAGTCCTCGTCCTCGACGCCGTCGCAGTCGTCGTCGATCGCGTCGCACGTCGCGTCGCCCGCGGCCGGCGCTCCGGGCGCGCACGAGTCGACCACCGCGCCCGCCACGCAGCTCGTCGCGCCGCTCGTTGCGCACGCGCCGACCCCGCAGCTCGTGGACACCGGCGCGTAGTCTTCGTCGCCCATGCCATCGCAGTCGTCGTCGATCGCGTCGCAGGTCGCGTCGTCAGGCGCGGGAGTGCCCGGCGTGCACGAGTCGAGCTCGGCCCCACTCACGCAAGTCGTGTTGCCCGTCGCACCGCAGGCGCCCACGCCGCAGCTCGTGCTCGCGGGCGCGTAGTCCTCGTCGACGCTACCGTCGCAGTCGTCGTCCTCTCCGTCACAGGTCGCGTCGCTCCCGCCACAGCCGCAGAAGGTCGACGGCGCGCAGAGACCGACCTCGAGGCACGACTCCCCGACCGGGCAGTCGGCGTCGAGCGCACACGGCGCGGGCTGCGGTGCCTCGCAGTCCGTGCCCTCGCAGGCGTCGGTGCCCGAGCCTCCGGAGACCGTGCTCGTCGGCGGAGGCCCGCTGGTCGTGATCCGATCGTCACCCTCGTTGCCCTCGATGTGCTCGGGCGCGTGCCCCCCCGCGATCGCGTCGTCCCCGGGCCCGCCGTAGACGCGGTCGCCCCCGTTCGATCCGTCGATCCGGTCACAGCCGTCGTCGCCGAACGCGTCGTCCTTGCCGTTCTCGCCGTCGATGAAGTCGTCGCCGGATCCGCCGTGCAGCTCGTCCTTGCCGTTGCCGCCGAGGATGCGGTCGTCGCCGACGCCACCCTCGATGCGGTCGTCCTGATGATCGCCGAAGAGCTCGTCGTCGCCCGCTTCGCCCAGGACGTGATCGCGCCCCTGGTCGCCGTGGATCACGTCATCGCCTTCGCCGCCGACGAGGGTGTCGTCGCCCTGCCGGCCGTCGATCGCGTCGTCGCCTCCGAGGCCGAGGATGCAGTCCGCGCCGCTCGTGCCCGTCAAGACGTCTGGACCGCTCGTGCCGAGGATCACGTTCGTGCCTTCGGGACAGACCGATGCCGGATCCGCGGCGTCGGGCCCCGCGTCGCTCCCGAGCGCCGCCCGCGACGGCTCGACGTCGGCGCGCTCGCACGAGGCCATCGCGAAGACGGCAGACGAAAAGAGGATGGCCGCTCGACACCGCTGCAACCCGCTCATGACGACCTCCGCGACGGCACCACGCGCACAGCCAGACTAGAAGGGCCGCACAAATCCGGGAATTGGATCCCCGGCGACGACTGCAGATGGGGACGTCACCTCAGCCGAACAGGCGGCGTCGGAGCGTCTCGAGGTCGGGGGCGCCGACGTTGCGGAGCACGTTCGCGCGGTGCGCCCGCACGGTGCTCTCACGGATGCCGAGCGCGAGCCCGATCTCGAGGATCGGCGTCTCGTCGAGCGAGGGCCGGAACACGTCGAGCTCGCGGGGGCTGAGGCGTTGCTCGCGGGCGAGCGCGGTGACCCTCGGTCCTCGCGGGCTCCCCTCGAAGCGGGCGACGCTCGCGAGGAACGGCTCGAGGTGCGCGATCCCGAACGGCTTGCGGAGGAAGCGCGTGCTCGTGGAGGTGACCTCGTTGGTCACCTCGCTCGAGTCGTCCCCCGTGACGATGACCACCGGCAGGCCCGGGAACCGGGCGAGGACCTCTCGGACGAGCTCGAAGCCGGTCCCGTCCGGGAGGTGATAGTCGGCGATGATCCCGCACCAGTCGTCGCGCGCGCGAAGGAGCTCGCGGGCCTCGGCCAGGGTCCCGGCGTCGTGCAGGACATACGGCGCGCGGGCGAGCACGCGCCGCAGGGCGTCGCGGGCGAGCCGCAGGTCTTCGAGGTGAAGGACGTGCATCGGCATCGCCTTCCTCATCGGCCGCGCGCTCCGCGGGTTTCCTGCCCGACGCACATCTCACGCGATCAGGCTCGCCTCGTAGCCCTCCGGGGCGGCGAAGCCCATCAGCGCGAGCGCGGTGGCGGCGACGTTGGCGAGCCCGGGCCGCAAGATGCCTTGCGATGGTACGAGCGGCACGCCCGGGGCGTAGAGGTGGCACGGCACGGGGTTCAGCGTGTGGCTGGTCTTCGCGCGGAACCCGCCCTTGCCGTCCGGGATCGGCGCGCCCTTCTTGTCGAGCTCCCACATGAGATCCGCGTTGCCGTGATCCGCGGTGACGATCGCGGCGCCCTTCGTCGCGCGCACGACCTCGAGCAGGCGCGCGAGGCAGAGGTCCACCGCCTCGACCGCGATCACCGCGGCGTCGCGGTGGCCGGTGTGGCCGACCATGTCGCCGTTCGCGAAGTTCACGCGCGCGTGGCGGAACGCGCCGGTCCGGAGCTCGGCGATCAGGCGGTCGGTGATCTCGGCGGCCTTCATCCACGGGCGTTGCTCGAACGGGAGCACATCGCTCGGGATCTCGACGTAGCGCTCGCGCGCCGAGTCGAAGGGCTCGGTGCGGTTGCCGTTCCAGAAGTAGGTCACGTGGCCGTACTTCTGGGTCTCGCTGATCGCGAGCTGGGAGACGCCGGCGTGCGCGAGGTGCTCGCCGAGCGTCCGATCGATCGCGGGCGGCGTGACGAGGAAGGTGCGCGGCAGCCCGAGGTCGCCGTCGTACTGCATCATGCCCGCGTAGAACACGTCGGGGCGCGGGCCGCGATCGAAGGCGGTCAAGTCGTCTTGCTCGAACGCGCGCGTGATCTCGAGGGCGCGGTCGCCGCGGAAGTTGAAGAAGATCACCGACGCGCCGTCGCGGATCGGGCCGACCGGCGCGCCGTCCTCGGTGATCACGAAGCCGGGGAGGTTCTGGTCGTCCTTGCCCGTCTCTTCGCGCAGCGTCTGCACCGCCTCGCGGAGCGAGCGGAAGCCGCGGCCCTCGCCGCGCACGTGGAGCGCCCAGCCGCGCTCGACCATGGCCCAGTCGGCCTCGTAGCGATCCATCGTGACGACCATGCGGCCGCCTCCCGAGGCGACGCGGTAGTCGCGCCCGCTCGCGCGCAGCTCCGCGAGCACGGCCTCGAGCCGGTCGACGTACTCGAGCGCGCTCGTGGCGGGGACGTCGCGGCCGTCGAGGAGCGCGTGCACGCGGGCGCGCGCCACGCCGTCGCTCGCCGCGCGCCGCAGCATCGCGAGGAGGTGATCGAGGTGGCTGTGCACGTTGCCGTCGGACAAGAGCCCCAGAAAGTGCAGTGGCTCGCCGCTCTCGCGCACGCGCGCGACCGCGCGCTTCCACGGCGCGCCCTCGAAGAGCGCGCCCGAGGCGATCGCCGCGTTGACGAGCTTCGCGCCCTGGTCGAAGACGCGGCCCGCGCCGAGCGCGTTGTGGCCGACCTCGCTGTTGCCCATGTCGTCGTCGCTCGGCAGGCCGACCGCGCGGCCGTGCGCGGCGAGCGGGATCGAGACGACGCTCGGATCGGCCTCGAGCGCGTCGAGGGTGGGCGTGCGCGCGAGCCACACGGCGTCCGACTCGTCGCGGCGGCCGAGGCCGACGCCGTCCATGACCACGACGAGGACCGGACCTTCGACGCCGCCCATCGTGGGATGCGGCGCGAGCGAGAGCTGCGTCATGCCCGGCTTCTATCGCGATCGGCGGCGGGGATCGAGCCTCGGCGGTTGCAGAGGAGCAAGGCCGAAAGAATGGAAGGCGAGGAGTGGAGAAGGGGATTCTGGGGTGCGGCGCAGTCGGACCTCTTGCCTCCCTTCGGCGTTGCCCCCTCGGGCCGCGCGAGCCCTATCCTTCGGCGGTGCGGGATGCGCTCGCGGGGCTCTCCGTTCTGTTCGTGCTCGGCTGCGCCGAGCCGGCGCCTTCGCCCCCCCCTCGCGTCGAGCCCGTGGCGCTCGCGATGGAGCCGGTCGCGCCGACCCCCCCCCCGCCCGATCCCGAGCTCGAGGCGCAGCGCACCGCGCTGGCGAGCTGGCTCGCGGGCTGCGGCGTGTCCGAGTCGGGCTTCGTCCGGCACAAGCTCTACACCTGGACGCGCGCGGAGCAGATCGCGGAGCTCCGTGCGTCGCCGCGCGCGCCGCTGCTCTCGCGCGAGCGCGGGGCCGAGGGCGCGCCGAGCCTCTTCGATCAGGCGATCCTGGACGACGCACATCCCGTTGCGCGTTACCTGCGCCGGCCCGGGCAGCGCGCGCGGCGCTTCGCGTGGGTCGCGCCGTGGGCGACGCGCATGGGCTGGGAGCAGGGCGACTACGGCGATCGGCTGATCGAGGTGACGCTCCGCGACGACGCGTGGACCGCGCGCCTCGATCCGCGGGCGACGCCGCGCTGGCGCGTGGTCGACGCCGACGGAGCGGAGATCCCCGAGGCGCGCGTCGCGCGCACGCCCGAGCGCGTCGGCGCGGTCTATCACGTCGGCGACGGGCCCCGCGCGTTCCGCGAGATCGTGCTCGTGAACGAGGCGCAGATCGCGCGCTGGGCGTACTCCACCGCGCCGCTCCGCGCGCTCGTCGGCGCGGAGGCGAGCGAGCTGAGCGGGCTCGCCGCGCACTTCCGGATCGAGCCGGCGGCGCTCCCCGACGACCTCGACGGGTGGCTCCGCGCGGGGTGGGCCGCGGAGCCGAGCGCGCTGATCGATCGCTACCGCGGGTGCCTCGCGCTCGGGAGCGTGGAGTACCAGCCGAGCAGCGACGCGATCGAGGCGGTCGCCGCGGCGCTGCGCGCCATGCCCGAGGACGATCCGATCGAGCGCGTAGTGCCGCGCGCGCGACCGCCGGCACCCCTCCCGCTCCCGAGCTCCACGTGGTGCGATCCCTCGATGGGCTGCGCGCCCTAGCTCAGAGCGACCCCGCGAGACCGAGCGTGGCTCCGTCGGCGCCGACCGCGAGCGTCGGTTCGAGGTGCACCTCGAGCTCCTCGATCTGGTGGGTGAGGCGGCCACGGCGACGATCGTTCACGCCCCACCAGATCGCACCCATCACGAGCGAGAACAGGCCGGCGACGGTCGAGGCGATGCTCAGGGCGGCGCCGACATCGTAGGCCGTGGAGTCGCGCGGGCCCGACCCCCACGAGCTCAATCGGCCGAGGCCCTCCGCCGTCACATAGCCGCATCCGGCGCCGCCGCCGGCGAAGAGGAGCACGCCCGTGAGGGTGAGGACGACGGGGCCCTCGAGCGGGGCCGCATCGCGCTCGCGCTCCAGGCGCTCGAGCTCGATCAGCACCGCGAGCTCGGCCTCCGACAGCACCGGCGAGCCGGAGCCGCGATCATCGGCGCGCGCAGCGGTCGGGAGGAGGGCGAGGACTACGGTGAGCCCGAGAACGGTCCGCATGACGAGCGCCTTGGCAGCCGTCGTGCCACCCGCGCTCACCGAGGCCGCGGGGACCGATCGTGCAGCGCGTTGCACACGGGGCCGCCGAGCCGATGTACACCTCGTAGGCGATGCCCTCTCGCGTCGATCGCGACGAGACGCTGCGCCGCATCGCGCGGCTCGCGGGCGGCGGCTGCGTCCCCTGCGCGCTCGCACGGAGCGAGGCGCCGCTGGCCGCGTCGAGCCACGCGGTCGCCGTGCTCTCGCGCTTCCCGACGCGGTGGGGCCACGTCCTCGTGATCCTGCGCGCGCACGCCGAGCGGCTCGAGGACGTCGAGCCCGAGGCGTGGGCCGACGCGGCGCGGCTCGCGCACGCGGCCGGGCGCGCGGTCGAGCGCGCGCTGTCGCCCGCGCGCTGCTACGTCGCCTCGCTCGGGACGAGCGAGCCCGATCTGCCGATGAGCTTCCCGCACCTCCACTTCCACGTGATCCCGATCGACGAGCCCGGCGCGCGGCCGGCCGAGGTGCTCACGTGGAAGCACGGGGTCTTCGAAGGAAGCGACGCCGAGTGGGCCGCGCTGCGCGAGGCGCTGCGCGCGGCCTGGCCCCGCTAGAACGTGCCGCGCAGCTCGACCGTGATCGCGGTCTGGAACGGATCGAAGATCGGGACCGGGACGCCCGCGAGGTCCTCGAGGAGGTCCTCCAGCACGTTCAGCTCCGCCGGGCGCACGGGCTTCCAGACGAGCCGGAGATCCGGCGGGGCCACCGCGAACATGGAAGACAAGGTCAGGAACGCGGCGAAGAGCGTCGGCATCGCTCGGGTGATAGCGCAATCAGCATGCCGCGCCGCGATCGAGCAAAGGCCAGGGAATTTTGGTCGGCGGCCGGCGTAGGCGCGACAGGCTGGCCGAGAACTTCCCGATACACCTATCGACGCGACCTACCGGACGCGCACGCGATCCCAGACCAATTCCACGGGATCCACGTAGCCGATGCGGAGGTGGCAGCGCGACGGGGGGAGCCGGACCATGCGGAGCCTCGCGCCCCCCGCGTACGTGCCCTGGGTCGAGCAGAGGTCGATCGCGACGTCCTGATCGCCGTCGCGCAGGAGCATCAGGTGCACGCGGGAGATGCTGCTGGTGAGCACGGTGCGCAGGCCGCGGTCCATGCACCGCTCGGCGCGCCCGATGAGCAGGCCGTTCTCCAGGGTGGCCTCGTCGATCACCACCGAGGCCACGTGCCCCGCGCGCGAGAGCGTGATCCGCGCGAAGCCCTCGCTCGGCCACTCGGGCACCTGGGTCACGAAGCGGCTGCCGGGCAAGAGGGTGATGCGCGAGCGCCGCAGCCCGACCGGGGTCTCGAGCGCGCGCTTCGGGATGCGCTCGGCGGAGTGCACGAGCGCGGGCGCGCGGTACGGCCCGCCGCGGGTCTCGTACTGCGCCGCGTCGCTCGGGATCCCGCCGATCACGTAGCGCCCGACCGCCACCGCGAAGGGGCCGGTGCCCACGACCGAGCGCTGCATCGTCCCGTCGTGGAGGAGGAACGGGATCGGCGTCATCAGGTCGAGCAGGCGCAGCGCGACGCTGCCGTCCGAGAGCCGGATCGTGCGGGCCAAGAGGTGGCGGAGCGAGACCGTGGGGTCGGCCGAGAGGATGATGTCGCACTCCGCGTGGCGGCCGATCACGAGCCGCTCGTCGGGGCTCGCGGGGAGGAACCGGACGAGCACGTCCTGGCCGTACACCCCGAACACGTGCACCCCCGGGATCCCCGGCTGCGGCGCCTCCTTCACCGTGCGCCACGCGAGCTCGAGCGCCTCCTGGACCCGAGGGATCTCGGGCAGCGAGAACCGGTCGGGCATGACCGTGTTGAAGTTCGACGGCTGCGAGGGGCGGGAGGTCCGGTCGGGGGGCGTCGAGGACATGGGCTCCTTGGTCTCGTGTACGCCTGCAGGCGGCGTTCCTCACCATGACCACCGCTGCTCTGCCGCGCATGCAGATTGTCGCGAGGGACGTCGGTGGGTACCGTGGCACATCGTGGCCCGCAGGAAGTCGATGCCCGCGCCGAGCCCGGCCATCCAGCGCCCGCCGGCCGAGGTGCTCCACGCGGACGAGCTCGCGCGGCTCGCCGCGGCCGACGAGGGGCCGCGGCCGCCCGGCTGGCGGCTCTCGCTCGGCGCGGTGCGGCGCTTCGTGCTCGGCGACGAGGCGCTCGGGGTGCGCGCGAAGTTCGTCGGCAACCCGTCGCTCGTGGATCGCGCGATGGTCTCGCTCGCGACCCAGCGCGGCCTGATGCTGATCGGCGAGCCGGGGACCGCCAAGAGCCTCTTGTCGGAGCTGCTCGCGGCCGCGATCAGCGGGCGCTCCACCTCGACGATCCAGGGGGGGGCCGCGACCACCGAGGATCAGATCAAGTACTCGTTCAACTACGCGCTCCTCGTCTCGGAGGGCCCGTCGCTGCGCTCGCTGGTCCCCGCGCCGATGTACGTCGGGATGCGCGACGGCGCGATCGTGCGCTTCGAGGAGATCACGCGCTGCCCTCTCGAGGTGCAAGACTCGTTGCTCTCCTTGTTGTCCGATCGCGTGCTCGCGATCCCCGAGCTGCCGGGCGAGGACGGGATGCTCTTCGCGCGCGACGGCTTCAACGTGATCGCGACCGCGAACACGCGCGACCGGGGCATCAACGAGATGAGCGCCGCGCTCAAGCGCCGCTTCAACTTCGAGACGGTGTTCCCGATCGCCGACTTCGCGACCGAGCTCGCGCTCGTGCGGAGCGAGGCCGCGCGGCTGCTCGAGCGCTCGGGGGTTCCGGTCGCGCCGCCCGAGGACGTGCTCGAGGTGCTCGTGACGACCTTCCGCGAGCTGCGCTCCGGCGAGGGCGCCGACGGGACGAGCCTCGAGCGGCTCTCGACGATCCTGTCGACCGCGGAGTGCGTGGCGGTCGCGCACACCGTCGGGGTGCGGGCGTACTACGAGCGGCGCGGGGCGCCGGGCCCCGCCGATCTCGTGGAGGGCCTCGCGGGCACCGCGGTCAAGGACGACCCCGAGGACCTGCGGCGGATCCGCCGCTACCTCGAGCAGCGCGTGAAGGCCAAGGAGGGCGCGGGCTGGGAGGCCTTCTACGCCGCACGGCACCAGCTCCCCGGCGGATGAGGGCGCTCCACGTCGTCGGCGTGCGCCACCACAGCCCCGCGTGCGCGCGGCTCGTGCGCGAGACGATCCGCGAGGTCGCGCCCGCGCGCGTGCTGATCGAGGGACCCTGCGACATGAACGATCGGCTCGACGAGCTCGCGCTCGCGCATCGCCTGCCGATCGCGATCTTCAGCTACGTCCGCGAGGGCGAGCGCACGCACGCGTCGTGGTCGCCGCTCTGCGACTACTCGCCCGAGCACGTCGCGCTCGTCGAGGGGCGCGCCGCGGGGGCGCTCGTGCGCTTCATCGATCTGCCCGCGTGGGCGCGCGCGTTCCGCGGTGTGACGAACCGCTACGCCGATCGGCGAGGGCGCCTCGCGTACGTCGCGACGATGTGCCGCAAGCTCGGGATCGACGGGCTCGACGCGCTCTGGGATCACCTCTTCGAGCAGCCGATGCCCAGCGCGGAGCTGCGCGCGCGGCTCGCCGCGTACTTCGCGCGGCTGCGCGCGGCGGAGGGCGCGCTCGCGCCGATGGACGAGGCGCGCGAGGCGCACATGGCGGCGCACGTCGCGCACGCGCTCGCCGAGGACGCGGGGCCGGTTGTCGTGGTGTGCGGTGGGTTCCACGCGCCGCGGCTCGAGGTCGCGTGGCGCGAGCACGACGGCGCGTCGCCGCCGACCCCGCGGCCCGAAGACGGCGCGCGCTGCGGGAGCTACCTCGTGCCGTACTCGTTCCACCGGCTCGACGCGTTCACCGGCTACGAGGCGGGCATGCCCTCGCCCGCGTACTACCAGGCGCTGTTCGAGCGCGGGCCGGAGGCCGCGGGCGAGCGCATGCTCGAGGTCGTCGTGCGGCGGCTCCGCGCGCGCCAGCAGCCGGTGAGCGCGTCGGACCTCATCGCGGCCGAGGCGATGACGCGCGGCCTGATGCGGCTGCGCGGGCACGCCGCGATCGCGCGCGTCGATCTCCTGGACGGGCTCGCGTCGGCGCTCGTCGGCGACGCGCTCGAGGCGCCGCTCCCCTGGACGCGACGCGGCCCGCTCGCGCCCGGGACCGATCCGCTCCTCGTCGTGATCGTGGCGGCGCTCAGCGGCCGGCGTCGGGGCGAGCTCGCGCCCGAGACGCCGCGCCCTCCGCTCGTCGCCGACGTGCACGCTCGGCTCGACGCGCACGGGCTCACACCGGTCGAGGGCACGTCGCTCGAGCGCACGCTCGACCTCGCGATCGCCGCCGAGCTCGAGGCCTCGCGCGTGCTCCATCGGCTGCGCGTCCTCTGCGTCCCGGGCTTCGCGCGCACCGCGGGCCCGCGCGTCGCGACGGACGCCGAGCTCGTGGAGCGCTGGGAGATCACGCGCGCGGTCGACGCCGACGCCGCGCTCGTCGAGGCCGCGGCGTTCGGCGCGACGCTCGAGGCCGCCGCCGCCGCGCGGCGCGAGGAGCGCCGCGGCGG
>JAYRVK010000185.1:0-2818 GCA_041918555.1 Sandaracinaceae bacterium | reverse complement strand
GGGCTGGCTCAGCGAGCTCGCGCGCGGCCGCACGTCGCCGCGGTAGAGGACGAAGGGGAGGCTCGCGAGCGCCTTGCCCGCGCCGTCGCGGAGCTGCGCGTCCACGGGGTTCCCGGGCTGCGGGCCGAGCGGCACGTCGAGCCGGAGCTCGCCGGCGCCGAGCGGTGACTCCGCGAGCACGCGCCCCTCCTCGACGATCGCAAGACTCGTTGCCCCGGAGGGTGCCTTCTCGACCTCGACGCGCAGGGGGATCGTGTCGCGCTTGCCGACGAGCGGGCTCTTGAACGAGAGAACGGCCGCGTCGTCGCCGACGCGGAGGCCGCCGAGCTGGGCCGCGTGGACCGCGGCGCCGAGCGCGACGCAGGTGTCGACCTCGTCCTGGAGCGGGACGTCGCTCTTGCTCTTGCGGCAGAGCTCCTCGATCACGCGGCGCACCACCAGCGGGACGCGCGTCGAGCCGCCGACGAGGACGACGTGATCGATGTCGGCGAGCGCGACCCCCGCGGTCGCCTCGCTCTGCGCGAGCGCGCGCCGGCAGCACGCGAGCGTGGTCTCGACGAGATCGGCGACGCTGTCCTCCCAGTCCGCGCGGCCGACCTCGAGCTCGAGATCGATCGACTCGCCCTCCTGGTCCTCGAGCACGCCCTGCTTGTGGAGCGGCACCACGTCGGCGGTGGAGAGCGCCTCCTTGATCTCCTGCGCGAAGTGCACGAGCGCGAGGAAGCGCGCGGCGTCCTCGGGGTCGCCGACCACGTCGAGGTCGAGCGCGTAGCCGCGATCGACGAGGCGCGAGCGCAGCCGCTCGGCGAAGCGGCGGTCGAAGTCGTCGCCGCCGAGGTAGTTGTCGCCGTCGATCGCGAGCACCTGATACTCGCCCGCGAGGCAGCGCAGGATCGACACGTCGAAGGTCCCCCCGCCGAGGTCGTACACGAGGTAGCTCCCGTCGCCGAGCTGGCGCCGCCACGTGTGGTAGATGGCCGCCGCGGTCGGCTCCTGGAGCACGCCGAGCACCTCGAGCCCCGCGAGCTCGCCGGCCCGCCGGGTCGCCTCGACCTGCGGCTGATCGAAGTACGCGGGCACGGTGATCACCGCCCGGTGCACGCGGACCTCGACGTCGCCAGCGCGCTCGGCGAGGTGCTCCTTCATGCGCTCGACGAGCTCGCCGAGGATCTTCGCGCTCACCTCCTCGGGGCTGAGCTCGTGCGGGCCGACCCGCACGCGCGCGTCGCGGCCCATCTTGCGCTTGATCGACTCGACCGGCGCCGGATCGCGCCCGCGGCGGTTGCGCGCGGCGCGCCCGACGAGGAACTCCTCCTTCTTCGGATCCCACGCGACCGCGGAGGGCACGGTGCGGCGGCCGAAGCGATCCGCGTAGACGATCAGATCGGTCTCCGAGGGGTCGAGGAGCGCGACCTCGCTGTTGGTGGTCCCCAGATCGATGCCAATCGGTCGGTCGACGAACATGCGCAGTCCTTTCGGTGGGTCGGTGCGAGGCCGGGCGGCGGTCAATCGTCGAAGATCGGGTCGTCCGCGGGGTCGTGGTGGGGGAGGGGCGACGAGGCGATCTCGTCGAGGCCGAGCGCGGCGAGGAGCGAGGGGCGCATCAACAGGTCCGCGAGCTCGGGCTCGAAGGGCTCGACGAGCGGGCGGGGGGGCGGCGGGGGCGGCGCGCCGGCCGCGTGGTGCGAGTCGGGGTGCGCGCTCGCGGCGGCGCGGAACCGCCGCGCGGGGTGCAGGGTCAGCTCCTCCCACGCGGCGCGGATCGCCTTGCGCGTGGCCTCGTCGGGCGCCTCCGCGGCGAGCTCGCGCATCCGCTCGGTGATCGCGGCGGGCCCCAGCATGGGGTCGAGGCCCCAGCGCTCGAAGGGGTTCGCCTCGTCGTCCGGCGCGTCAGGCATCGAGGTCGATCCCGTGCCCCTTGAGGCGCTGCTTCGCGTCCTCGAGGCGCTTGAGCTGCGGGTAGAGCTCCATCGCGCGGCGGCAGTCTCGCTCCGCGTCGGCGAGCGCGTCGCCGGTCTCCCACGGCATCGCGCGCTCGAGGCGGCGCAGGCCGCGCTCCACGAGCAGGTCGGCGACGACGACGCGCCCGTTGCGGTGCGTCGGGCAGATCGCCAGCGCGCGCTCGGCGGTCGCGAGCTGCTCGTCGAAGGTCTTGGCCACCTCGGCGCGGAACACGAGCATCTGCGCGCACGGCGCCGCGTACGCGAGCTGCGTGGGATCGCCCTCGGTCCGGCGCGCGAGGCTCTCGACCGGTCCCTCGAGCGGCCGCAAGAGCGCGCGGATCGCGTCCCACTGCCGCTCGCGATAGTGATCCCAGAGCGTCGGCGTGATCACGCGCACGAGGACGCGCTCCACGTGCACGTCGTGCTCGGCCCAGCGCCACACCCCGCTCGCGTCCCAGAGGAGTGGCACGAGCTCGTCGGGCGACGCGCCGCGGGTGGTGGCCTCCTCGAGGGTCTGCTCGACGCGCCCGATGGCCTCCTCGACGGCGCGATCGCGCTCGCGTCGGGCGCGCGCGGTCGCGGTCGCGGTGAGCGCCTCCGGGGCCGCCGCGAGCTTGCACGCCTCGGGGACCCGCGCGAGCGCGCGGAGCGCGATCTCCGACTCCTGCGTGCGATCGCGGGCGCCCGCGCGCGCGGTCTCGCCGAGCGCGGCGAGCGCCTCGAACGCGACCTCACGCCCCGCGGCGAGGACGTCGCGCTCGGGGAGCGCGTCCCCGATCACCTGCGCGGCCAGCGTCGCGAGGTAGCGCTCTTCGCCCGCGAGCCAGAGCCACATCGCGATCGAGCGGACGTGGGCCGCCACCGCGCCGGCGCTC
>JAYRVK010000184.1:0-7656 GCA_041918555.1 Sandaracinaceae bacterium | reverse complement strand
GGCTCGCGGAGCCGCCGGAGAAGACCCGCGTAGCGGGGCTTCGGGGGCGTCACGGATCCCGACCGATCGCCGCAGGCGCGATCCATCGAGGATCGCTCAGAGCGCGCCGCCGCAGGTCGACTCGTCGGGCGTCCACGTCACGCACTGCCCGTGGCTGCACTCCGAGACCGGGCAGGGGCACGCGATGCAGTAGTACTGCGGGCAGTCGAGCTCGCTGGCGCACTCCGCGACGGGCCCGAGCGGACGGCACTGCGGGCAGCACTGGCCGCGCGGCGTCACCGCGACCTCGCCGTCGGCGCACTCCACCGCGGCGCAGAGCACCGCCGCGCAGCGATCCGTGCGCGCCTGCGTCGGGCCCACGCAGCGCGGGCAGCAGTCGCCATTGCTCTGGACCAGGTGCTGGCCCTCCGCGCAGAGCGGCAGCGCGCAGCGCACCAGCGAGCAGTCCACGCGAAGATCGTCAGCGCTCTCGCCGACGTCCGCGCCCTCGAGCGCACAGCCCGAGAGCCCCATGGCCAGGAACGCAACGAACACCCCAACACCCAGACGCAGCGTCATGATCGGTCCCCTCCTCCAGAGGTCGATGCCGCGGCCGCACCCCGCGCCGCGCGGCCCCATGTACCGCAGAACGTTCTCGAGTCAACCCGCTCGCCACGCGGCCCACGACGTGGAATGGTTCGCGCCGTGGCGAAGACCCCCCCCCGTGCCGCTGCGCTGCGCGCCCTCCGCCGCGCGTACGCCAAGAACGGCTACCTCCGATCGGCGCCGGACCGGCGCCACTCCAACACGCACCGCGGCTACGAGCTGCGCTTCTCGGCGCTGAGCATCGAAGAGATGGACGCGATCGTCGGGCACCTGCGGGCCCTCGGCGTCGAGCCGGGCCGCCCGTTCGCGAAGGGATCGAACTGGCGGATCCCCATCTACGGCAAGACCCAGGTCGAGGGGCTGATCGCGCTCCTGCGCGTGTAGCCCCGGACGAGCCGGAGCGCCGATCGCACGCCGCCGCGCGCGAGCGATCGGCCGAGCGCCACTCGTCGACCCCGTCGGAGAGGGCGCGGCGCGGATGTGGCCCTGGCCGATCCCTCGCGCGTTCACATCGCGAGCTCGCACCGATCGGTCGCTCGGGGAGCGCGCGTCGATGCGGCGCTCGAACCGGATGCCTCGGCGGCTCGTAGAGCCAGTCAATCGACTCATCGAGTCATGGCGGTGAGCAACGCCGAGGAGGATGCCATGGAGCACGGGCCGTGGTGGGTGGTCGGGCCTGCGATCGGGATGGTGGTCGTCGGCCTGCTGTGGACCCTGAACAAGCCGCTCGGCGCGCTGGGGGGCTGGATCGATCTCGTGACGTGGGTGCGCGCGCCGGGCAGCGCGCCGAGCTGGCGGCTCCTCTTCCTCGTCGGCGTCGTGCTGGGAGGCCTCGCGGTCGGGCTCGCCACCGGGGACTTCGAGGTCCACTTCACGAACGCGCCGCTCGCGGCGACCCTCGGAGGCGGGGTGGTGTCCGTCGTGGCCGCTTCGGCCCTCGCGGGCGTCGCGATCGGCGCCGGCGCACGCATCGCGGGCGGCTGCACCTCGGGGCACGGCATCTCGGGGACCGCGCTCGGCTCGCCGGCGAGCTTCGTGGCCTGCGGTACCTTCATGGGGGTCGCGGTCGCGACCGAGCACCTCATCTCCATCCTCGCGGCGGTGCGCTGATGCGCGCCGCTGGGCTCGGGCTGGCGTTCGGGGTCGCGTTCGGGGCGCTGTTGGCCTGGGGCGGCCTCTCCGATGCTCGCGTGATCGAAGACATGCTCATGCTGCGCTCGCTCGACGTCTTCTTCCTCATGGGCTCGGCCATGGCCGTCGCGGCGATCGGCGCCCACGGGCTGAAGCGGGCGCGCGCGCGAGCGCTCGTGGATGGGTCCGCGATCACCTGGAGCGCGAAGCGACCCACGGCCGCGCACGTCGGCGGCGCCGCGCTGTTCGGCGTGGGTTGGGCGGTATCGCTCACGTGTCCGGGGCCGCTCGCGGCGCAGCTCGGCGGCGGCAACACGGCCGCGATCGCGACCGCGGTCGGCGTGGTCTCCGGCGTGGTTCTCGTGGAACGGTGGACGGCTCGCGCGTCCCTCCCGCCGAAGGAGCCCGCCGGGGTCGGGCTGTGAGCGCTCCGGCGCGGGCGGGCCGCCTTGCGTGGAAGGATCCAGTCTGCCAGGATGGCCCTCCGTCGTGGCGGGTGGGAGCGGCAGCAAGACGGATCGGTTCCGGGTCGTCATCGAGCCCGAGGCGATCTTCGACCGCTTCGTGAAGAACGCGAACGCGTCGACCGAGCTCACGCTCCCCGACGACGACGAGATCACGGGCTGCGTCTCGCGCGACGACGTGGCGGTGAAGCGCGGCGGGCCGCCCGCGTGGGATCACCAGGTCACGGTGGTCAACGACGACCCGCCGCCCGAGCTCGCCGCGCGCGACGACGACGAGGACACGAGCGTCGGCGCGCAGCCGGTCGTGCCCGACCTCGAGGGGACCAAGCCCGACGCGCCGATGCCGCTCGCGATGCAGCGCGCGTTCGACGAGGACGACTTCGAAGGATCCGAGGCGACCGACGAGGGGATGACGGTGCCGCGCGCGGCGCCGCTCACCACGGACTCGGGGCAACGAATCTTGCTCCTCACCAAGGTGAAGTCGGAGCCCGTGACCCCGCCGACCCTCACCTCCGCGACCACCGACGAGCCGCTCCCCCGCTCCGACGAGGAGGGCGCGCCCGAGGACGAGGGGCGATCCTCGCCGAGCTGGCAGAGCGTGGTGGCCCCGCGCGGCCGCCACACGCAGCGCATCGAGGCGAAGAAGCTCGTGCCCGACGTGGAGTCGGTCCACGTGAAGGCCGACGGTCCGCCGTCCGGCGAGACGGGGGAGGACGGACAGATCCCCACCCGCGAGCTGGACTTCATCCTCTCGGACATGGCGGTGCTCCTGCGCTACGGCCACGCCGGCCAGGTGCGCGATCGCCTCGAGGCGCTCCGGCGCGAGTACCCCGAAGATCTCTTGCTGCTCCGACGGATCGCGGAATTCCACCTCGAGCACGCGCAGCGCGACGCCGCCCTCGACTCCCTGTTCGCCCTCGCCCGGGGCCTCTTCGAGCGGCGAAACGTCGAGGGAATGCGCCAGGCGCTCGAGCAGGTGCTCGTCCTCGACGCCGCCAACGCCCGCGCGGAGCGCCTGCTCGGCCTGCTCGAGGCGCGCGCGGACGGTACCGGCGACTAGCGGTTTCTGCTACGCCTCCGACCCGCGCGGGCTGAACGCAGATCCAGTGCGCGCAGAGGGGAGGCCCGTTGAGCGGACGCCGCGACTCGCAGCTCGACCTCTTCGGGTCTCCCGCCGGAGGAGCTCCCCCCATGACGTTCGTCGACGCCTCCCTCGCCGAAGAGACCCGCAAGCGGTACCTGAGCTACGCGCTCAGCGTGATCACGAGCCGCGCGCTGCCCGACGCGCGCGACGGCCTCAAGCCCGTCCAGCGCCGCATCCTCTTCACGATGCACAAGGACATGCACCTTCGCCCCGACGGCCGCTACGTGAAGTGCGCGCGCGTGGTCGGCGAGGTGATGGGCAAGTACCACCCGCACGGCGACGTCGCGATCTACGACGCGCTCGTCCGCATGGCGCAGTCCTTCACGCTGCGCGCGCCCCTCGTCGACGGGCGCGGGAACTTCGGCTCGCTCGACGGCGATCCGCCGGCCGCGATGCGCTACACGGAGTGCAAGCTGTCCCCGCTGGCGATGGAGCTCCTCGAGGAGCTCGGCCAGGGCACCGTCGCGTTCCGGCCGAACTACGACGGGCAGCAGTTCGAGCCGGTGGTGCTGCCGGCGCGCTTCCCGAACCTCCTCGTCAACGGCTGCCAGGGGATCGCGGTCGGCATGGCCACCTCGATCCCGCCGCACAACCTCGGCGAGGTCGTCGACGCGTGCGTCGCGATGATCGACGACCCCGAGATCACCACGCAGAAGCTGCTCTCGCACATGCGCGGCCCGGACTTCCCGACCGGCGGGCAGCTCGTGAGCAACAAGCGCGAGCTCACCGAGGTCTACGAGACCGGCCACGGGTCGCTGAAGCTCCGCGGCGAGTGGGTGAAGGAGGAGCCGAAGAACGCGCGCGCGAACCCGCGCATCGTCGTGAAGTCGATCCCCTACGGGGTCGTGCTCGGCACCGTGGTGGAGAAGATCGCCGAGGTGATCATCCACAAGAGGCTCCCCGTGCTCCTCGACGTGCGCGACGAGAGCACCGAGGAGACGCGCATCGTGCTCGAGTACAAGCGCGGCGCCGACCCCGAGCTCGTGATGGCCTACCTCTACAAGCACACGCCGCTGTCGGCGAACGTGGCCGTCAACATGACTTGCCTCATCCCGACCGAGCAGGAGGACGTCGCGGCGCCGTCGCGCGTCTCGCTCGCGGATCTGTTGCGGATCTTCCTCGACTTCCGGATGGACGTGGTGACCGCGCGGCTCGAGCACGAGCTCGCGAAGCTCCTCGAGCGGATCCACGTCCTCGAGGGCCTGATCATCGTCTTCGACGCGCTCGACGAGACGATCAAGATCATCCGGCGCTCGGACGGAAAGGGCGACGCCGCCAGCAAGCTCAGGACGCGCTTCGAGCTCTCGGAGGCGCAGGTCGACGCGATCCTCGAGCTCAAGCTGTACCGGCTCGCCAAGCTCGAGATCCTGCTCCTGCGCGAGGAGCTCGCGGAGAAGCAGAAGGAGGCCGAGCGCATCGAGGCGCTGCTCGAGAGCCGGCCCGCGCGCTGGAAGCTGATCCGTGCGGAGCTCCTCGAGCTCAAGACGGACTTCGACGATCGGCGGCGCACCAAGATCAGCGGCGTCACGAAGGAGCCCGAGTACGACGCGGAGGCGTTCATCGTCGACGAGGACCAGGTCGTGCTCCTGACCCAGCAGGGCTGGATCAAGCGGCAGGGCCGGGTCACCGACCTCGGGGCGACGCGCGTCCGCGAGGGCGACGCGATCCTCGACGTGACGGCGGGCTCGACGCGCGCGTCCGTCGCGCTCTTCTCGAGCCTCGGCACCTGCTACGTGACGCGGATCGTCGACGTCCCGTCGACCACCGGGTACGGCAACCCCGTACAGGCGGTGTTCAAGCTCGCGGACGGCGAGCGCATCGTGCGGATGGTCGGCTTCGACCCGCGCGTGCTCGACGTGCCGGCGCCCACGGAGGGCGCGGAGGCGCCGGAGGCGCCGTGGGCCGTCGCGGTGACCAAGGGCGGGATGACCACGCGCTTCTCGCTGCGCGGCCACCGCGACCCGAGCACGCGGAGCGGCCGGCGCTTCATGCGCCTGGGCGACGGCGACGAGGTGCTCCTGGTCGACGTCTCGGATGGTCAGGAGAAGGTCGCCGCGGTGACCGAGAAGGGCCACGTGCTCCTCTGCGAGGCCGAGGAGATCCCGGTGCTCGGCGGCGCGGGCAAGGGCGTGAAGCTGATCAAGCTCGGCGCCGGCGACCAGGTGCTCGCGGCGCGCGCCCTGCGGGACATGTCGACGACGCTCGTGGTCGAGAAAGAGGACAGCGCGGCGACCTTCGAGATCACGATCCGGCGCGGGATGACGGCGCGGGGCGGCAAGGGCCAGCCGCTCTTCAAGCGGGGCCGGCTGGCGCGCGCGCTGCCCGCGGTGCCCGCGATCCCCGAGCTCGAGCGGAGCGCGACATGAGCGGCTACGGGACGGAGGACATCACGGTCCTCGAGGGGCTCGAGCCGGTCCGGCAGCGCCCCGCGATGTACATCGGCGACACCGCGAAGCGCGGCTACCACCACCTCCTCTGGGAGATCGTCGACAACTCGGTCGACGAGGCGATCAACGGCCACGCCACGACGATCGAGGTGGAGCTCGACGCGGATCGCAAGGGCGCGACGGTGACCGACAACGGGCGCGGGATCCCCGTCGGCCTGATGAAGAAGTACGGCAAGTCGGCGCTCGAGCTCATCCTGACGACGCTCCACGCGGGCGGGAAGTTCGGCCAGGGGAACTACGAGGTCTCGGGCGGCCTCCACGGCGTCGGCAGCTCGGTGGTGAACGCGCTCTCCGAGTCGATGCGCGCGGACGTGTTCCGCGACAACGAGCACTGGGCCCAGAGCTACTCGCGCGGGAAGCCGAAGAAGAAGATCGAGAAGGTCGGCGAGACGCGCGGCAAGCGCGGCACGAAGATCCACTTCCGGCCGGACTCGCAGATCTTCGGGGACAAGTGCGCCTTCGATCCCGAGGTCGTCCGCGAGCGCCTCGAGGCCAAGAGCTACCTCCACAAGGGCCTGCGCGTGATCTTCCGCGACGCGGCGACCGACGTGCGCGAGGAGCTCCACCACCCGGGCGGGCTCGTCGAGTACCTGGGGCGCCTCGTCGAGGAGCGGAAGAAGCCCGCGATCGCGGGCGAGCCGTTCCTCCTCGACAAGCCGGATCTGCCGCGGCTCGAGCTCGCGCTCACGTGGACCGAGGCGCCCGAGGAAAGGATCTTGACGTTCGCGAACGGCATCCCGACGCCGAGCGGCGGGACGCACGAGGCGGGGCTCAAGGCCGCGCTGAACCGCGCGATCCGCGCCTTCATCGAGGTGAAGAACATCACGATCAAGGGCGTGACGATCTCGGCGGAGGACATCCGCGAGGGCGTCGTCGCGCTGCTCAGCGTCTACGTGAAGGACCCGCAGTTCCAGGGGCAGACCAAGGATCGCCTGAACAACCCCGAGGTCGCGTCGCCGGTGGAGATCGCGATCCGGAACGCGCTCGAGCACTGGCTCCTCGCGAACTCCACGGTGGCCGAGGCGATCGTCGCGCGGATCATCACCGCGGCGCGCGCGCGGGAGGCGAGCCGCGCCGCGTACGTCGAGGTGAAGCGCAAGACCGCGGTGAGCCACCGGCTGAACCTCCCCGGCAAGCTCGCCGACTGCTCGAGCACGAGCCCGGAGGACAGCGAGCTCTTCCTCGTCGAGGGCGACTCCGGCGCGGGCACCGCGAAGCGCGGCCGCGACCGTAGGACGCAAGCCATCTTGGCGCTCCGCGGCAAGGTGCTCAACGCCGAGCGCGCGAGCGTCAAGGAGGTCCTCGCGAACAAGGAGCTGTCGAACATCGTGTCCGCGCTCGGCTGCGGGATGGGCAAGGACTTCGACAGGAGCAAGCTGCGCTACGGGCGCGTGTTCCTGATGACCGACGCGGACTCGGACGGGCACCACATCGCGACGCTGCTCCTCACGTTCTTCTACCGGATGCTCCCGGAGCTCGTGAAGGAGGGGCACGTGTTCCTCGCGCAGCCGCCGCTCTACCGGATCGACGCGGGCAAGGACACGCACTGGGCGCTCGACGACGACGACCGCGATCGGGTCCTCGCGGAGCTGCCCGGCAACGTGAAGCCCAAGATCTCGCGGTTCAAGGGGCTCGGCGAGATGAACCCCGACGAGCTCAAGGAGACCACGATGGATCCGAAGCGCCGCCGCGCGCTGCGCGTGGTGATCCCGAGCCCCCTCGAGGCCGACCAGACGCTGGCCGAGCTGATGGGGAAGGACCCCGCGCCGCGCTTCACGTTCATCATGGAGCACGCGCCCAAGGCGGAGGCCGAAGAGCTCGACGTCTGATTTCCGAGGGGGCTGCGCGCCCCCTCCTCCCCGCGCGCAATGCGCGCGTGGAGCCT
>JAYRVK010000183.1:0-8234 GCA_041918555.1 Sandaracinaceae bacterium | reverse complement strand
CGCGCCCGCGCCGTCGCCCCCGTGCGGCGCGGCCGCCGGCGGCGCCTCCGAGGCCGGGGGCAGCCAGTCCTCGAGCCGCGCGCGCCCGCCCGAGGCCGGCGCGATCGGCGCGGGCTCGCGCCGCGCGGGCGCGGCGTCGCAGCCCGCGCCGAGCACGAGCCCGACGAGCGCGAGGAGGACCGCCCGCCGCGCGCGCATCAGCCTCCCGTCCCCGGCGCGGGCGCGGGCGCGGGCGGGGGCGCGGGCGGGGCCTCGGCCTGGACGAGCGCGAAGCGCCGCAGCCACGCCTGCCGGCGCACGGGATCGAGGAGCGCGGGCTCGACGACCTCCGGCGGCGCGGGCAGCTCGGTCGCGTCGTTCGGGTTGCGGAGCAACAAGCGCAAGCGGCCTTGCTGGCGCGCGAGGGTGAGCACCTGCGCCTCCTCGAGGCCGACCTCGAGGCTCACGCGCGCGGTGAAGAACTGCTGGGGGATCTGGCGCTCGTCGTCGAACTGCGCGTGGACGCTCTGCCCGACCGAGAGCACGAGGAGGTTCTGCGCGATCACCACCGAGCGGCCCGAGTCGGCGACGCGCGCGTCGCCCACCACGAGGAGCACGTCGACGCGATCGCCCGGCCGCAAGAGCCCCGTGTGCGCCGACTCCTGCTGCGCCTCGATCGCCATCGCGCGCGAGCCGTGCGGGATCTCGGCCGACAACGTCCTTTGCTGGTCCGAGATCACCGAGAGGTCGGTGCGCAGGATCGCCTCGCCGGAGCGCACCGACTGCGCGAGCGGGACGCCGATCAGCGTGCGCACGTCGGAGGCGCGGATGTGCCGGTCCTCCACGTAGCTCTGCGGGAGCTCCTCGAGCTGGAGCCACGTGCGCTGGATGGGCCGCCCGAAGGGGATGTCGAGCGCGGCGCTCACCACCAGCACGCGCGCCCCGCCGGTCTCCTCCTCGACGTACGCGTCCGCGTACACGTAGAAGACGGCGATCCCGGCGACGATCAGCGCGCCGGAGAGGATGAGGAGCGTCCGGTTCATCCGGCCGCTTTCGAGGCTACTCCGACTCCCGGATCTGCTGCACGTACTTCTTGACCGTGCGGCGGTCGAGGCCGGTGACGCGCGCGACGTCCTCGTAGGTCCCGAGCCTCCCGTAGAGGAGCGCGCAGTAGTGCGCGACCAGATCGCGCGCCTCGAGGGTCCCCTCGCGCACCCGATCGAAGAAGTCGTCCGACGCGGGACCGTGCGCCGCGCTCACCGGGTCGGGCGCGAAGCCGCCGGTCAGGAGCACGCGACGCACGCACTGCTCGAGCTCGCGGACGTTCCCGGGCCAGGCGTACCCCGGGGGCAACTTATCTTGCACTACCGCGACGACGCGCGCCGCGACCTCCTCGTCCGGCTGGCCGACGATCCGCTCGACGAGGTGCCGGACGAGCACGAGGAGCTCGCCCGGGTCCTCCGCGAGCCGCACGCGCAGCGAAGGCATCTCGAGCACGTCGCTGCACAGCCGGTAGTAGAAGTCGTTGCGGAAGCGGCGCTCGCGCCGCGCCTCGTCGAGATCGCGGTGCGTCGCCGCGATCACGCGGCCCTCGAAGCGCCGCTCCTCGTGGCCGCCGACCGGGCTGAACACGCGGTCCTGGAGCACGCGGAGCAATTTGATTTGCACCGGGATCGACACCTCGCCGATCTCGTCGAGGAAGATCGCGCCGTGCGGACGGCAGCGCGAGAACACGCCCGCGTGCGAGTCGACGGCCCCGGTGACCGCGCCCTTCTGGTGGCCGAAGAGCTCCGACTCGATCAGCGACTCGGGGAACTGCGAGAGGTTGATCGGGACGAACAGCTCCGTGAACGAGGCCGCGAAGGCGCCTTCTTGCTCGTCGAAGGGGATGTAGCCCGAGCGCCCGATCGCCGCGGCCGCCTGGCCCTTCCCGCTGCCGGTCTCGCCGCGGATGATGAGGGAGAAGTCCTCGAGCCGGTCCCAGAGCAGCTCCTCGTAGCGCGCGCCGTCGTGCGTGAAGACGTCGTTCCAGAGCGCCTCGCGGAGCCGCTTCATCGAGGGGCTGATCCCGGTGAGCCCGGTGACGATGAACCGGTAGGCGCGGCGCATCTGCCAGAACAGCGAGAGCATGCGGACCGAGCGCTCGGGCCCGATGCCGCGGGCGCGCAGGCGCCCGAGCACCTCGGCGGCGAACGGCACGGGCACCGACCGATCGCCGGCCCCGAGCTGCGCCTCGATCAGCGCGTCGAGGCGCTCCGCGTAGCGGTGGAAGCACTCGAAGAGGATCGCGTGCTCGACGAGCTGCCAGTCGCGGTGCCCGAACGCGTCGGGGTCGAGCTCGCCCCGCGCGTCGAGCGCGGCGATCCGGTCCTCGACGCGGCCGACGAGCCGGTCGACGAGGTTCGGATCGCTGCCCTCGGCCTCGGCGATCCGGCGGTCGAGCTCGTCGCGCTCGTCGCTGAACGGGTTGACGTAGGCAGCGCGCGAGACGAGCCGGAAGAACTCGCGGTGGGAGTCGTCGAGGCGGCCGGGCATGCGGGCGGCCTGGAAGGTAACAGAGTGCTTACCCCTCGCGCGCGGGCTGGACGCGCGCGGCCGGCCTCGGCACTGTCTCGTCCATGAACCGTTCTCGGATGTTCGGCGCAGCTTTCCTCTCCTTGTCGCTCCTCGTGGGCTGCGACGACGGACCCGTCGGCGGGACCGACGCGGGGCCGCCGCCGATGCTCGACGCGGGCCCGCCCGAGGACCTCTTGCGCGCCGACTGCGAGGCCCTCGTGCCCGAGTTCTGCGCGCTGCCGTTCCCGTCGGACTACTTCCTCGCCGACGACCCGAGCACCGAGAGCGGCCACCGCGTGAACCTCGGCGCGACCACGCTGCCGCGCGGGAACGTGCCGCCGCGCCGGCACATCGACCCGGCGCCGATCAACGCGCGGGACGGCTGGTCGGTGAACGGCTCGATCCTCGCTTACTTGCCGCACGCGGTGCCGGACGGCCTCCCGGACTCGCTCCACATCGAGGCCTCGCTCGCCGCGAGCTCGCCGACCGTGCTCATCGACACGTCGACGGGCGAGCGCGTGCCGCACTGGGCCGAGCTCGACTTCTCGATGCTCTGCGCGCGCGGCTTCGCCGACTGCAACGGCGACCAGCTCGACGGCTGCGAGACCGACCTCAACGACCCGATGAACTGCGGGATGTGCGGCAACGCCTGCGGCGCGGGCCTGCTGTGCTCGAGCAACCTCTGCCGCGCGGAGTGCAACGTCGGGCAGACCGAGACCGACGGCGCGTGCCTCGACGACGGCCGCCGCGCCCTCTGCATGGACCAGGTGCCCTGCCCGCAGCCCGCGCCGCCGCGGACCATCCTGATCCGGCCGGCGGTCCCCCTCGCGCACGAGACGCGCTACGTCGTCGCGATCCGCGGCGTCGTCGACGGCAGCGGGGCCGCGATCCCCGCGCCCGCCACGTTCGCGGCGCTCCGCGACGACACCCCGTCGGAGACCGCGTCGATCGAGGCGCGCCGCGCGCACTTCGACGCGGACGTGTTCCCCGTGCTCGAGACCGCGGGCGTCGATCGCGCGGCGCTCCAGCTCGCGTGGGACTTCACGACGGGGAGCCTCGTCGGCGACACGGGCTGGCTCGTCTCGGCGCGCGATCAGGCGCTCGCGGCGGTCGGCGAGGACGGCCCCGAGTTCCGCCTCGTACGCGAGGACGAGATCCCCGGCGAGCCGCCGATCCGCGACTTCACTCTCGAGGAGAACGAGCACATCCGGCGCCGCGTGAACATCGCGATGACGGTGCCGCTCTTCACCGACGTGCCGGAGGCGGGCGCGCGCCTGAACCTCGGGCCCGACGGCATGCCGCAGCAGAACGGCACCGCCGAGTTCTACATGGTCGTGAGCCTCCCGCGGAGCGCGACGCCCGACACCCCCGCGCGCCCGATCCAGTACGGCCACGGCCTGCTCGGCGACCGCTACCAGGCGAACGCGGGCTGGCTCGCCGAGTTCGGGGACGCGAACGGCTTCATCCCGTTCGGCGTGGACTGGAAGGGGATGGCGTTCGACGACGTCGCGCCGATCACCATCGCGCTCGCGCGCGGCACGCTCGAGGACTTCGCGACGGTCCCCGAGCGGCTCGTGCAGGGGATCACCAACGCGCTCCTCGCGATGCGGCTGATGCGCACCGGCCTCGGCAACCACGAGGCGTTCCAGATCGACGGACGCAGCGTGATCGACACGAGCGCGGGCTTCTACACCGGCGACTCGCAGGGCGGGATCTTCGGCGGCACGTACATGGCGCTCTCGACCGACGTCGAGCGCGGGATCCTCGGCGTGCCGGGGCAGCCGTACAACGTGCTGCTCAACCGCAGCGTCGACTTCGACCCGTACCTCGCGCTGCTCCGCCAGTCCTTCGACGAGGGCCCGAACATCCAGCTCGCGCTCGTGCTGATCCAGCAGCTCTGGGATCGCGCGGAGCCCGGCTCGTTCACGCGGCACATCATGAGCGACCCGCTGCCGGGCACGCCGACCCACCAGGTGATCCTCCAGCCCGCGATCGGCGATCACCAGGTCACCACGCTCGGCGCGCACATCATGGCGCGCGCGATCGGCGCGGTCGCGTTCACGGACGCGGTGCGGCCGATCTTCGGGATCGACCAGGTGACCGGGCCGCATACGGGGAGCGCGATCGTGGAGTTCGACTTCGGCCTGCCGCCCGACCCGCTCTACAACACGCCGCAGCGCGCGGGGGAGGACCCGCACGGCGACGTACGCCGCAACCCGCGCGCGCTCGAGCAGACGCTGCACTTCTTCGAGACGGGCGAGATCATCCACACCTGCGAGGGTCCCTGCGACCCCGAGTGAAGCGAGCAAGACGAGTGGACGACGAGACCAGGATCCGGGTGGAGGCCGCGGCGTACCGCGCGCTCGTCGCGCACCTGCGCGAGCGCACCGACGTGCAGAACCTCGACCTGATGAACCTCGCGGGCTTCTGCCGCAATTGCCTGGCGAAGTGGTACGCGGCGGCCGCGGCCGAGGAGGGCGTCGCGCTCGACAAGGAGCAGGCGCGCGCGATCGTCTACGGCATGCCGTACGACGCATGGAAGGCCGAGCACCAGCGTTAGCCGTCCCATGAAGTGGTTGCGCACCTGTTCGCTCTGCGGCGCGCGGAGCCCGTCGGCGTACACGCACTGCGCGCAGTGCCGGCGTCCGCTCGAAGGGCCGCGGGCGGTGCCGCTCCGCGAGCGCCCGCCGAGCTGGGGCCAGGACGTCCTCGAGCAGGCGCGGCGGCGCGCCGAGCCGATGGCGCCCTGCCGCAGCTGCGGCGCCGACAACCCCGTGCGCTTCGTGCGCTGCCAGAGCTGCCGACGGCCGACGAAGGACGCCGAGGTCGCCTCGCACCAGGAGTGCGCCGCCTGCGGCGAGTGGAACCGCGGCGCGGCGAGGTTCTGCGAGGCGTGCGCCGAGCCGCTCGCGCACGCCGGCGACCCCGCGCGCTGGCGACCCGACGGGTGCCCGGGCTGCTGGGGCGACGTCGTGGTGCAAGAAGGCTTGCGATACTGCGGGACGTGCGGCGCCGCGCTGCCCGCGACCCTGATCGAGCGCCGCGATCTGTTGCGCTCGGTCGCGGCGGCGCGGGTCGGCGAGGGCGGCTACCGGGGCGGCGCGATGCCGCCCGAGCTCCACCCGGCGCGCTGCGAGCTCGCCGTGCGCGACGAGGCCTGCGTCGTGTGGATCGCCCTGCTCGACTCCGCGCGCGGCGTGGTCGACCTCGACCTCGTCGCCGAGCCGCGCGACGCCGAGGACGCGGCGCCCGCGATCTCGGGCTCGCTCGCGCGGCTCGCGCGGTGGGTCGAGGGGAGGCTCCGCGATCGGCCCGATCCCGCGGCCGCGGAGCGCGCGCGCGTCGAGGCCTTCGCGACGGAGGACGAGGCCGTGCTCGCGGCCGAGCGCGCGGGCCCCGCGCTCGCGGTGCGCGTCGAGCTCCGCCGCATGCCGAACCCGCGCCGCGTCGAGGAGTGGATCGCGCAGCTCGCGGAGTGGACCGCGCCGCCGGATCAGCCCGGCGGCGTGTGAATCACGGCCTCGACGTTGTAGCCGTCGGGGTCGAGCACGAACGCGCCGTAGTAGTTCGGGTGGTACTGCGGCCGAAGGCCCGGCGCGCCGTGGTCGGTCGCGCCCGCGGCGAGCGCCGCCGCGTGGAACGCGTCCACGGCGGCGCGCGACTCGGCGCGGAACGCGATGTGGGTCGGCGCGATGGGGCCGCCCATCGCGGGCCGCAGCCAGAGGTCGGGCTTGCCCTGCGCGCCGAGCCCGCAGCTCTCCGGGAAGGGGAGCGACGGGAGCATCGCGCGCGTGACGGTCATCACCGCCTCGTAGCCGAGCGGCGCGAGCGCCGCGAGGTAGAACGCCTTGGAGCGCGCGTAGTCGGAGACGAGCAGCGTGTAGTGGTCGATCATGCGCCGTGCTCCTCTACCACGCGCGCGCTAGGCTCGCCGCCGAATGGCCCCCGAGCACGCGGCGCGAGACACGGGCGAGCCCGAGGCGGCGCGCCTCGAGCCCGCGCCCGTGGACGCGGCCTTCGAGCCCGCCGAGATCTTCGGCCGGCGCGCGCTCCCGCCCGCGAGGCCGAGGGACGTCCCGGTGTTCTTCCCCGGGCCGCGCGGTCCCGAGCGGCGCGTGGTCCCGGTCGCGCGCGCCACGCACTTCGACGAGATGCTGATCGCGGTCCACGACGACGTGTGCGACGCGACGCCCGCGCAGCTCGCGAGCCTCGGGCACTGGCACCCGGAGGCGCCGCGCCTGATCGCGCGCGAGCTCCTCAAGGACGTGCGCCGCGTGCACCGCTCGATCGCGAAGCCGCTCACCCGCGACGAGATCCTCTTCGACGCGCGCGGGCTCGACCCGAACAACCTCGCGCACCTCCTCGTCGACATCGTGCCGTGGTGCCTCTACGTGCAACAGACGCTCGGACCCGCGAACGTGCGGAGCGTCTTCGTCGAGCTCGACTCCCTGTACCGCGGGGTGCTCGACGTGATCGGGCTCCGCTACCTCGAGTCGGGGCGGCGGCTCGGCGGCCGGATCGCGCACGTCCGCGGGAGGCGCGGCCTCGCCAGCTACGATCTCCCGTTCACGCTCGATCTGCCGGGGATGGTGCTCTGCGGCGCCGTCTACGACTCCGTCGTGCTCCCGCCCCCGGCGCGCCCGATGGAGAAGCTCTTCTTCGCCCGCCGAGGCACGCGCGCGCTCTCGAACCAAGCCGAGGTCGAGGCCCTCCTCTCCGCGCGCGGCTACGTCACCTACTATCCCGAGGACCACCCGCTCCGCGAGCAGCTCTCCATCGCGCAGCATGCAAGACATGTTGTCGGCATCCACGGCGCGGGCCTCGGCGAGCTCGTGCTCAACCCGAGGCTCGGCACGTTCGTGGAGCTCCTGACCCCGCACTCTTGGCACCCCTACTACCCGCTCGCGCTCGGCGAGCGCGTCGCGCGCTGCGCGCAGATCGTCTCCGCGTGGGACGAGCGCGTCGCGCACGGGAGCTGGTCCGCGCTGCGGCGCGCGAAGCAAGGCGCGTTTCACATCGCGCTCGAGGCGCTCGACGCCGCGCTCGACGAGGTGGGGGGCTAGCCCCAGCGCGCCGCGAGCTCGAGGGTCCGCGCGTTCTCGGGGACGCGCATCAGGAAGCTCTCGCGGAACCCCGGATCGTGGATCTTCAGCGCGCGCTCGCGCAGCCGGCGGTCGGCCTCGACGATCGCGGCGCGCGCCTCCTCGACGTGACCGCACGCGTGGAGCGCCTCGGCGTGGACCACGCGGACGAGCGCCTCGCCCGCCTCGATCGGGCCGCCGTCGGCGCGGATCGCCTCGAGCGCGGCCGTCAGCGCTTCGCCCGGCGCGCCACGGCGCAGGAGGATCTTCGCGAGCGTGGCGTTCGCGAGCGGGCGCAGCGGCGGCGCGACCTCGCGGAGCTGGTCCACCGCCGCGCGCGCCTCCGCGAGCGCCTCGTCGAGCCGGCCCGCGACCTCGAGGATCTGCGCCATGTAGATCCGCGAGCCCGCCTCGAGGCGCGCGTGGCCCCCTCGCTCGAACTCCTGGATCGCGAGCCGCTCGGCCGCGAGCGCCTCGTCGAGCCGGCCGAGCTCTTTGAGCGTCAGCGCCCGGTTGCTGTGGGCCGCGGGATTGCCGGCCAAGAGCGCGATGCAGCGGTCATAGTCGCGCAGCGCCTCGATGAAGCGGCCGAGCCCCATCAGCGCGCCGGCCCGATGG
>JAYRVK010000182.1:0-4249 GCA_041918555.1 Sandaracinaceae bacterium | reverse complement strand
CGGTGTAAATGACCGTCACCGAAGCAGACCTCGAGCGACACCTCGCGCGCCTCGAGCGCCGGATGGGCGACCGGCGCGCGGGGCTCTACGGGCCCGGTACGGTGTCGTGGGAGGTGAACCGCGAAGGCGTCACGATGCTCGGCGGGGGCTGCGCCGCGCTGATGCAGCTCGCGCACCCCTGGGTCGCGCACGCCGTCGATCAGCACAGCAAGACGCGCTCCGATCCGGTGGGCCGCTTCCAGCGGACGTTCGGCTACGTGTTCGCGATGGTCTTCGGCGATCTCGATCACGCGGTCCGCGCCGCGCGCCGCGTGCACGCGCTGCACACCAAGATCCGCGGGGCGATCAAGGAGGACGTCGGCCGGTTCCGCCGCGGGGACCGCTACCACGCCAACGACGAGGAGGCGCTGCTCTGGGTGCACGCGACCCTCGTCGACACCGCCCTGCGCGTCTACGAGCTCGTGGTCCGCGAGCTCACGCCGCTCGAGCGCGAGGCGTACTACGCGGAGTCCAAGCTGTTCGCGTACCTCTTCGGGATCGGGGACGACGTGCTGCCCCCGACCCACGCCGCGTTCACGCGCTGGTACGCGGACACGATCGCGTCGGACACGATCGCGGTCGGCGGCCCGGCCCGGCAGATGCGGCAGTTCCTCCTCGCGCCGCCCTCGCCGCTGCACCGACCGGCCGTCGCCTGGATCGAGGTCTTCACCGCGGGCCTCCTCCCCGAGAAGCTCCGCACGCAGTTCGACTTCGCGTGGGGGCCGCTCGAGCGGGCGGTGTTCGCGCGGAGTCTGCCGGTACTCCGCGCCGCGCATCGGCTGAGCCCGGCGCGGCTGAAGTACTTCCCCGCGTACGTCGACGCCCGGCGACGCCTCGCGGGGCGGACCACGCCCGACTACTTCGGCTGGTGGATCGAGCAAGCCGCCTTGCGTGGATTGAGGTGAGCGGGCTCAGGCGACGGCGGTGTCGGTCTCGCCGTGGAGGCCGTGGCGCTTCAGCTTGTCGAGGAACGTGGTGCGCTTGAGGCCCAGGCGACGGGCCGCCTCGCTCTTGTTCCCGTCGCTGCGCTCGAGCGCCTTCACCAGGATGCGCGCCTCGAGCTCGGCCCACGTGCCGTCCCACGGATCCGCGGGCACCGCCGCGGGCGCGAGGGGCGGCAGGTCGCCGATCGAGACGTTGCCGCCCGCGGCGCTCGCGACGGCGCGCTCGATCACGGAGCTCAGCTCGTTGAGGTTGCCCGGCCAGTCGTGCTCGACGAGGACGTCGAGGGCTTCGCGATCGATCCCGAGGACGGGGCGACCGGTGACCCGGCACACGCGATCGAGCGCGAGCAGCACGAGCGAGGGCAGATCCTCGCGGCGCTCGCGCAGGGGCGGCACCTCGAGCACGAGCGGCTCCAGACGGCGCGCGAGCTCCGCGTCGAACGCGCCGAGCGCCACCAGCCTCGCGAGGGGCACGCGCGAGCTCGCGATCACCCGCGCGTCGACCGCGTAGCTGCCCGTTCCGTCGGCGAGGACCGCGCGCCGCGTGGCGAGCGTCTCCGCGAGCTTGGCCTGCGCCTCGAGCGAGAGCGCGGGCAGGTCCGCGAGGAGCAGCGTCCCGCCCTCGGCGAGGCGCAGCCAGCCGGGGTGCGCCTCGTCGCTCTGCCCGAACACCGCGGCGTCCGAGCGCTCCGGCCGCACCGACGCGCACTCCGCGACGACGAACGCCCCGTCCCGCCGGCCGCTCGCGGCGTGCACGCGCCGGGCGACGCGGTCGAGGGCGGTGCCCTCCTCGCCGACGAGGAGGACGGGCGCCTCCACCGGCGCGAGGGCGTCCACCTTGCGCATCACCGCGCGCATCGCGGGGCTGTAGGCGATCGCGGGCTCGACGTGCCGCTCCGCGACGCCGCCCGCCTTCAGCATCTCTGCGTCGGCGCGGAGCCGGCCGAGCTCCTCCTTCGCCGCCTCGAGCTGGTCCGCGAGGCGCTCGCGCTCGACAATCGCGTCGCGGGTCCGGAGCCGCGCGCGCTCCTCTGCTCCGAGCAAGGCGACTTGCCCCCCGAGGTGGCGCCCGAGGCGCTCGAGCGCGTCGATCTCCTCGAGGGTCAGCGCCCCGCGACGACGGCCGCGGGCGACGACGAGCGCACCCTCGAGCTCGAGATCGCGGGCGAGCGGGACCACGCAGAGCGCGTCCACCGACTCGAGCGCCGACACGAGCGGCCGCAGATCCGCGCGGCGGACGACCTGCTCGACGAGCGGCGCCGCGACGACGATCTCGCCGGGCTTCGCCTCGAGCACCGCGTGGAGCGCGGAGGGCAGCTCGCGCTCGTCCACGTGCGGCACCGAGGCCGCGTCGACGCGCACCGCGCGGGGAGGATCCACGCAGAGGAGGAGCGGGCTCGCGTCGGGGGTGTCGGACGCGCGGCGCAGCGCAGGGAGCACCGCCTCGCCGAGCTCGGCCAGGGTCGTCGCCCCGACGGCCCGCGCGAGCGCCTCCTCGCAGCCCGCGACGAGCCGGCCGCCGAACGGCGCGAGCAGCCGCGTCGTCGCGCCCTCGATCGCGCGGTGGAGGAACGCCCCGGAGATCAGCGCGAACGCGAGGGCCACGCCGAACGGGATCGGCTCGCGCGGGAGCTCCACGACGACGAGGCCCGCGCCGACCCCGGCGATCGCGAGGGTGAGCGCCGCGGCGATCACGCGCCGGGTGTTGCGGCCCGCGTGGACCTGACGCCGCACGCCGAGCATGCCGAGGTGGCCCGCGACGAGCGACGCCCCCGCCGCGATGGCGAGCCCGCGCACGCCGACCGACGTGCTCGGGAGGGTGCCCGTCCACGCGAGGCCGAGCGCGGCGAGCGCCGCCGCGAGCGCGGTCCACGTCGCCAGGTGCGCCGAGCCCCCCGCGGCGAGCGCCTCGGGCGTGCTGCCCACGCGGCGGCGGACGAGGCGCAGCGCGACCGCCACGATCCACGCCCCGATCACGTACGCGGGCGCGGCGATCATCCACCGCGCGGGGACGAGCCAGCCGCCGAGCCACTCGATCGGCGCCGCGGAGATCGCCGCCGCGAGCGCGCACGGCGCGCCGGCCGCGACGAGGAACGCGGCCCAGCGACGGCGCCGCGCGAGCGCGGGCGGCGCGTCGGGGACGTCGAGGGCGAGGTGGAGGGTCAGCGCGCCGACCGCGGGCAGCCCGAGCGCGCCCGCGAGGTCGAGGGTCAGCGACGGCGCGATGGGATCGGCGACCCGCACGAGGGCCACGCCACACGCGACCCCGAGGAGCGCCACGCGCCGCGCCCCCACGTGCTCGCGGCGCTTGCGCAGGACCACGAGCGGCACCGCCGCGAGGCCGAGCGCGACCGCGCACACGGCGATCGCGACGGGGTCCAGCACCTCGCTCGACCCCAGCACCTCGAGGGTGAGGTAGAGGACCAAGAGCGGTCCCACCAGCGGGACGATGCGGGCCTGGCTCATGAAGACCGAAGGGATCTCGGGCCCGAAGGCGAAGGGTCGATCTTATCGGACCCTCCGCCCGGGGCAAGGCCACGGCCCTCAGGCGAACCAGCTGATGTCGATCAGGGTCTGCGGATCGTCGAGCGCGCGCGCGCTGAGGAGGTTCACCTCGACGTCGTCGGCGCCGAAGCGCTCGAGGCTGCGCGCGAGGAACCCGATCGTCGAGACCGCCAGCACGAGCGACGGCTCGCCCAGCTCCTTGAGCTCGAGCCGTCCGTACCCGCGCCCCACCCGCCGGACCTCGAGCTCTGCACCGCGCACGACTTTTTGCAGGATCGAGGGCATCTCCGCGACGAGCAGCTCGGGCGGCGGCGCGGGCGGGCGGAGCTTGCGCATCATGTCGAACGCGCCCTCCGCGGCCGCGCGGCCCGCCTCGAGCACGAGGTGGAGGTCGTCCGCGCCCAGGCGCGCGTCGATCTTCTCGACCAGCGTCTTCACCGCGTCGAGATCGACCCAGTCGTCGGGGCCGATCCCCGCCTCGAACGGGCGCCGCGCCTCCTCCGGCATCGAGTCGAGGAGCTCCTTGAGCGCGCGCTCGCCGAACTTGCGCGCGACGAAGCGCAGGATCGCGAGCACGATGCGGCCCTGGTAGTAGCCGCCCGAGATCGTGGGCGCGGGCGCGGGCGCGCGCGGCGCCTCCGGCTCGGGCTCGGGCTCCGGCTCGGGCTCCGGCTCGGGCGCGCGCCGGCGCGGCGGCGGCAGCGGCGCGCGATCGACGTCGGTGGCCTCGGTCTGCGACTGGCGCAGCCGCTTCGCCTTCG
>JAYRVK010000181.1:0-15577 GCA_041918555.1 Sandaracinaceae bacterium | reverse complement strand
CGCCCGCGGGGGGGCGCCGCCGGGGGGGGGCCCGGCCGGCGCGCCGGGCGCGGGGCGGGGCCCGGGGCTCGCGGAGCGCGCAGAGGAGACGGCGGAGCGAGGCGCGGCCCGCGCAGCGGGGCCTCGCCTCGCGCAGTCGGCTCCGGAGCGCACCCCGCAAATCGACTTGCCGGGAGGGACTCGCCCCTACACGCCGACGAGCGGGAGCTGGCGCTTCGCGCTCTCGTCGCGCTTGCGCACGGGGATCGGGTAGTCGCCGCTGAAGCACGCGTCGCAGTAGCCCTCGCCGCCGACCGCGGCGCGCAGGCCCGGCAGGCTCACATAGCCGAGCGAGTCGGCCGTGATGTAGCGCCCGATCTCCTCGACCGAGTGGCTGGACGCGATGAGCTCTTTGCGCCGCGGCGTGTCGATCCCGTAGAAGCAGGGCCAGCGCGTCGGCGGCGAGGAGATGCGGAGGTGGACCTCGCGCGCGCCCGCGTCGCGGAGCATGGAGACGATCTTGCGGCTCGTGGTGCCGCGCACGATCGAGTCGTCGACCACCGCGACGCGCCTGCCGCGGAGCACGTCGCGCACGGGGCTCAGCTTGAGGCGCACGCCGAAGTGCCGGATCGACTGCGCGGGCTCGATGAACGTGCGGCCCACGTAGTGGCTGCGGATCAGCCCGAGCTCGAAGGGCAGCCCGAGCCGCTCCGCGAAGCCCATCGCGGAGGCCACGCCGCTGTCGGGGACGGGGATCACCACGTCGACGTCCGCGGGCCGCTCCTCGGCGAGCTTCGCGCCGAGGCGCTTGCGCGCGCCGTACACGCCGATGCCCTCGGTCGTCGAGTCGGGCCGCGCGAAGTAGACGTACTCGAAGATGCACATGCGGCGCGGCCGCGGCTCGAAGGGGCGCAGCGAGCGCATGCCCTTGCGATCGATCACCACCATCTCGCCGGGCTCGATGTCGCGCAGGTGCTCGGCGCCGATCAGGTGGAAGGCGCCGCGCTCGGACGCGATGACGTGCGTCGAGTCGTTCATGAGGCCGAGGCACAGCGGGCGGAACCCGTGGGGATCGCGCACGGCGATGAGCTCCTCGGGCGTGAGGAACACCATCGAGTAGGCGCCCTCGACGTGACCGATCGCGTCGATCAGCCGCTCGACGGTGCTCGCCTGCCGCGAGCGCGCGATCAGGTGCACGAGGAGCTCCGTGTCGCTCGTGGTCTGGAAGATCGAGCCCTCGGCCTCGAGGCGCGCGCGCAGCTCGTCGAAGTTCGTGAGGTTGCCGTTGTGCGCGACGGCGATCGAGCCGTGCGCGTAGTCGACCGCGATCGGCTGCGCGTTCTTGAGGCCGCTGTCGCCGGCGGTGCTGTAGCGGACGTGGCCGATCGCGCGATCGCCGGGCAGCCGATCGAGCACGTTCGCCGCGAACACGTCCTGCACGAGGCCGAGCCCGCGGTGCGCGAAGAGGCGCTCGCCCTCGGTCGAGACGATCCCCGCGCTCTCCTGCCCGCGGTGCTGGAGCGAGTGCAGGCCGAGGTACGCCAGGTTCGCGGCCTCCGGCGCGTTGACGATGCCGAAGACGCCACACATGGCTTCAGAACTTCCCGGTGTGCTGGAGGAAGGCGGCCTCCTCCGAGGTGGACGAGCGATCGAGGATCGCGTTGCGGTGCGGGAAGCGCTCGAAGCGCTCGACCACGTCGCGGTGCTCCTCTGCGTGCACGAGGAAGGCCTCGCACGCCTTCTTGTGCTCGGGCGGCGCGTCCTGTGCGAGCTGCGCGAAGACCTCGACGCTCGTGAGCTGGATGTCCGCGTCCTCGGCGTGCATGCAGGGCATGTAGAAGAAGGCGCGCTCGAGCGCGCCGAGCTGCTTGTCCATGTCCTCGTCGAGCCCGTCGAGGCAGAGCGCCAGCGCCTTCTCGTCGCCCGCGAACATCTCGGGTGTGTCGCGGTGAATGTTCCGAGTGAGCTGATCGAGCACGAGGATCAGCGCGAGCCGCCCCCGCGCGGTCGCGGCCCAGCGGTCGAGCTCCCCGGCCGTCGCGCGCTCCACGGTGCGGCCGAACTTCTTCTGGATCAGGCGGTCGACGGCCGCGCTCTTCCCGAACCAGAGCTCCACGCCGGCCGGGCGCTCCTCCCCCTCGGGCGGCGGGTCGAACCAAAAGCTCAAGATCTCCCCGATCTTCTCGTCCATGGCCACGCTACTCGGCCTCCCGATGGGGGTGGGGTACTGCTGGAAGAAGGCTAGGAGTAGAATCTCGCGCTGGCGCTTTCAAGCCGAGACTGTGAGGGCCGCGCATGCCGGTGTGCCGCGAGTGCGAAGACGAGGTCGAGGAGCTGGTCAAGGTCAAGGTCGGGGGCAAGACCAAGAAGGTCTGCGAGGACTGCGCGGACCGGCTCAAGGAGGAGGCCCACGTCGCCGAGGAGTCCGAGGCCGTCATGCAGGACATGATGGGCTACAAGGGGCGGCGCTAGGCCCGCCGCTTCACAGATCGCAGACGCCGTAGGTCGTGCCGCCGATCGTGATCGGCGTCATGAACCCGTAGCAGCGCAGCCCGGCCGCGCAGCCGCCGGCCGCGCCGATCGAACCGATGCCGGTGCACCACTGGAGGCACTGGCCCGGCGCGCCGACGCAGCCATAGCCGGACTGACAATCCGAGGTGTCCGTGCACGCGACGCCCTGCCCGCCGCTGCCCACCGGCGCCGAGCAGTCCGAGAAGTAGCGCATCGCGCCCATCGACTCGCGGAAGATCCGGCAGGCGGTGCCGGTCGGGCAGCCCGCGCGCGTGATCGGGTTGCAGGAGGTCGAGCACACCGTCACGCCGGGGACCGTCCCGCCCGCGCCGTCGTCGAGCGTGTAGAGGCAGAGCCCGCCCGCGCACTCGGAGTCGGTGTTGCAAAACCGATTGCACATGTTCACCGCGGTCCCGCTCTGCGCGACGTTGATGCACACCCCGCCCGGGACGCAGCTGAAGAGGCCCGCGCAGATCTGGCCGTACGCCGTCGCGCCCGCCGCGGTGCAGATGCGCGTCGAGCCGGTGAGGTAGCAGCCCTGCGCGCCCGGACAGCCGCACTGCGGGCCGACGAGCCGGCACGGCGACTCCGCGCACGTCGCGGTGCACCCGGTCGCGCCGCAGGTCTGGCCCATGGGGCAAAGCGAATTGTCTGCTACGAAACTGCAGGTCGGCGTCGCGCCCTCGACGCAGCCGTCGCGCGTACAGCTCACGCCGTCGTCGCACGAGAACGCGGTGCCCGCCATGCACGCGCCGCCGATGCAGCGCTCGGTGCCGTTGCAGCTGAGGCCGTCGTTGCAGTCCGCCGCGACGCCGCACCCGGCGTCGGTGCCCATCATGGTGCCCGCGTCCGTGCCCATCATGGTGCCCGCGTCCGTGCCCATCATGGTGCCCGCGTCCGTGCCCATCATCGCGCCCGCGTCGACGCCCATCTCGCCCGCGTCGAAGCCCATCATCGCGCCCGCGTCGTCGCCGGGGGGATCGCCCGCGTCCATCCCCGCGTCGGCCGGCGGAGGCGGCGGCGACCCGGAGTCGATCAGGCTCCCGCCGCCCTGGGCGCAGCCGGCGACGAGCATCGTGAGAGCGGCGAGCGAGCGGATGAAGGACATGAGGGCCTCGCTGGGGGGACGATACTCCGGGCGCGCGCGCAGTTCACGGGGGCCCGTCTCGACGCACCGCGTCATGACACGTCTGGCCCGCCCCCGCACGCGCGCGGCTGGTATCCTCCGCGCCCCGGTGAGCGCCGTCGTCCGTCGCATCGAGTCCATCGTTCCCCGCAAGGCCGAGGCCTTCGGCGGCAAGGCGAAGAACCTCGCCGCGCTCGCGCGCGCGGGCTTCCCGGTGCCCGCGGCGTACGCGCTCGCCGCCTCGGCGGCGGACGACTTCTTCGCGGGCGCCCTCCCCGAGGCCGATCGGCCCGCCAGGCTCCTCGCGTCCCCCGCGAGCCAGGTCCCGCCCGAGCGCCTGGCCGCGCTCGCGGCGAGGGCGCGCGCCGCGCCGATCCCCGAGGCGGTGCGCGGCGGGCTCGCGGAGGCGCTCCGGGCCCTCATGGCCGAGGGCGCGACCGCCGTCGCGGTGCGCTCGTCGTCGACGCGCGAGGATCAGGAGGCGAGCAGCGCGGCGGGCCTGCACCAGAGCGTGCTCGGCGTGCGCACGGAGGCCGAGCTCTTCGACGCGGTGCGCGCGTGCTGGGCGAGCGTGCTCACGCCCGGCGCGATCGCGTACCTCCGCAACCTCGCGCGGGACGAGCCCGGCGCGGGCGTCGGCATCGTGGTGCAGGCCATGGTCCCCGCGGACGTCGCGGGGGCGATGTTCACGGTCAACCCGCTCTCCGGCGACGCGGGCGAGCTCCTCGTCAACGCGTCGTGGGGCCTGGGCTCGGCGGTGATGGACGGGCGCGTGTCGCCCGACACGTTCCGCGTCGACAAGGCGAGCGGCTTCGTGCGCGACCGCGTGCTCGGTGACAAGACGCTTTGCGTCCGATGGGACGGGCAGGGCGGGCTCCGCGAGGAGCCCGTCCCGGAGGAGCGCCGCGAGCCGCCGTGCCTCGACGGCGACACGCTCGAGGCGCTCGTGAACCTCGGCGTCCGCATCGAGGATCACTTCGACGACGCGCGCGACGTGGAGTGGGCGATCGCGGGCGGCACCCTCTACGTGCTGCAGGCGCGGCCGGTGACCGCGCTCGCGACGCCGCCGCGCAAGCAGCGCGGCCGGCGGAGGAGGAGCGCGCGCGAGCGCGCGCGGCTCGTGTGGTCCAACGTCAACGTCGGCGAGGCCCTGCCCGGCGTCGCGACGCCGCTGACCTGGTCGATCCTGAGCGAGTTCTCCGAGCGGGGCTTCCGCCGCGCCTTCGGCTCGGTCGGCTGCTCGGTGCCCAAGGACGCGGAGCTCGTCGGGAGCTTCCGCGGCCGCATCTACCTCAACATGAGCGAGTTCATGGAGATCGCGTCGCAGGTGCCGGGCCTGCGGCCGCGCACGCTCCTCGCGCTCGCGGGGGGGGGCGAGGCGGACCGCCTCGAGATGGACGTCGAGCCGCGCGGCTCCTCGCGCTTCCTCATGCGCCTGCCGCTCACCGTCGCGCGCTAGGCGCGCGAGAACGTCGGCCTCACCGATGGCGTGGCGCGATTCGAGATGAGCTTCGGCGAGGAGCGCGCGCGCCTCACCTCGATCGACTTCCGCGTGCTCTCGAACAGCGGGCTCGACCGCGTGCTCTTCCGCGTGGAGCGCCTGCTCGACGAGAGCGGCCAGGTGATGCTCAACGTGTACGGCAACCTCCTCGGCACCGTCGTGCTCCTGCGCGGCGTGCTCGCGGTCGTCGCGCGCGCCGAGGCCTCGCGGCTCGAGCGCGATCTGCTCACCGGGCTGGCCGACGTCGAGAGCGCCGCGCCGGGGCTCTCGCTCTGGCACATCGCGGAGATGGCCCGCGCGGAGGCGGCGGCGCGCGAGCGGATCCTCGGCGGCGATCCGCGGGTGCTGCGCGTCGAGGATCTCCCGGCCGGGCCCACGCGGCGCGCGCTCGAGCGCTTCCTCACCGCGTACGGCTACCGCGGCGCGCGCGAGGCGGAGATCGGCGAGCCGCGCTGGGAAGAGGACCCGAGCCTCCCGTTCGCGACGCTGCGCGCGTTCCTGGGCCGCACCGGCGGCCCGAGCCCGGTGGACATCGAGCGCAAGCAGCGGCAGGTGCGCGACGCGGCGCAGAAGGAGCTCGAGCGCCGCCTGCCGGGCCCGACGAAGCTCGCGGCGCGGCACCTCTTGTCGCTGGTGCAGACCTTCACGCGCCTGCGCGAGCGCCTGCGCGCGCACGTCGTCAAGGTGCTCGGGCTCTACCGCGACGTGGCGCTCGACGCATCGCGGCGGCTCGCGGTGATGGAGCCCGGCACGGGCGAGGGCGCGGCCTTCTACCTGTCCGTCGAAGAAGTGCACGCCTTCTTGCGGGGGGAGATCGGCGCCCTCGCGATGCTGGTCCGGCGCCGACGCCTGCAGCTCGAGCGGGATCGCGCGCTCCCGGATCCGCCCGACACGTTCGTCGGGTTCCCGCCGCCGGTCCCGGAGCCCCCGGCCGGAAAGGACGCGCTCAAGGGGCTGCCCGCGATGAGCGGCCGCGTGCGCGGGCGCGCGCGGGTGCTGATCGATCCCGCGGACGCGGGCCTGCTCGAGCCGGGCGAGATCCTCGTCGCCCCGTACGCCGACGTCGGCTGGTCGCCGCTCTTCCTCGTGGCCGGCGCGGTCGTCACGGATCTCGGCGGGCCGCTGTCGCATGCGGCGGTCGTGGCGCGCGAGTACGGCGTGCCCACCGTCGTCAACGTCAAGGTCGGCACCCGCGTGGTCAAGACGGGCGACGAGCTCGAGGTCGACGGCGCCGCAGGGACCGTCCGCATCGTGTCGCGGGCGGCGCCCGCGTGACGATCGAGCTCGCGCACCTCTCCGACGACCTCGCCGTCGCGCTCAAGCCGAGCGGGATCGCGACCACCGCGCCGATCGGCGAGGACTGCCTCACGCGGCGGCTCGAGGCGCAGCTCGGCGGCGCGCTGCACCCGACCTCGCGGCTCGACGCGGAGGTGAGCGGCCTCGTCACGTTCGCGCGGACCAGGCGCGCGATCGTCGCGCTGAAGGAGGCGCGCGCGCGGGGCCTCTACGAGCGCGAGTACCTCGCGCTGGCGATCGGCGTCCCCGAGCGCGACGAGGGCGTGTGGGGCTGGTCGATCGCGATCGATCCGCGCGACCGGCGGCTCCGCGTCGCCCTCGACGAGGGCGCGCCCGGCCAGCGCGTACAGCGCGCGCGCACGCGGTATCGCGTGATCGAGCCGCTCGCGAGCGGCGCCGCGCTCGCGCTCTTCCCGGAGACCGGCCGCACGCATCAGCTCCGCGCGCACGCCGCGCGCGCCGGCCTCCCGCTCCTCGGCGACGTGCGCTACGGCGGCCCGCGTCGCGTCGCGCTCGACGACGGCCGCGTGCTGCGCGCCGCGCGCGTGATGCTGCACTGCCGGCGCCTGCGCATCCCGGATCTCGCGGGCGGCGCGCTCACGCTCGTCGCGCCGCTGCCGGCCGATCTGCGGGCGCTCTGCGAGGCCCTGGGCGGCACGCGCGTCGAGTAGGTCACTCCGCGCGGCGCTTCTTCGAAGAGGGCTTCGCCGCCTCCGCCTCGAGCTCGTCGTCGGCCTCGACGTCGACGCGGACCCTCTGCGCCTCGCGGTACGAGCCGCCGTGGCGCGCGCGCTCGATGGCCTCGACGAGGACCGCAGGATCCTTTGCGCTCACCCAGGTCACGCACGGCGCGCCGTCCTCGCCGAGGTGCTCGATGCGGACGCCGCCGTCACCCGCCGCCGTGCTCGAGTACGCCCACTGCCCCTTGCCGCGCATCTTCACGCCCCAGCCGCCCCACTCGCGCCACGAGTAGCGCTCGGCCCGCACCGCCGTGATGCGCTCGACCGCGATCTTCGGCCCGGCGAGGCCGTACTGGACGTGCACGTGCGACCTCGTGACCGCGACGCGCAGCGTGACGAAGAGGACCGCGCACGCCGCGGTGATCAGCGCCGATGGGAGCGGCATCAGCGCGGCCCAGCGCGCGCCCTCCGGCAGCGTGAGGAAGAGGATCGGCGACAGCGAGCCGATGAGCGTCGCGAGCCCCGCGAGGAACGCGAAGCCCCCGCGCGAGACGCTCTTCTCGCGGTAGAGGGCGTCGCCCTCCATGAACTCGCGCTCGTAGTCGTCCGCCAAGACTCAGATCACCTCGGCGAACTCGCGGCCGAATTCGAGCGGGGTCGGGCGGTCCTTCACGTCGCGCGCGGTCGCCGCGCGCAGGAGCTTCACGAGGGCCGCCGGGTACGCGCGGAACGGCTCGAGGTCCTGCATCGGATCCTCGTTCATGTGCGCGATGATCCGCTGCCGCGGGTCCTGGAGCTGGTCGAAGAACTGGCGGCCCGTCGTGACGTTGAAGATCGTCCCGGCGAGGGCGTAGACGTCGGCGCGCCCGTCGAGCTCGACCGGGTCGAGGACCTGCTCGGGCGCGATGTAGCCCGGCGTGCCGGCGACGAACTTCCCGCCGACGTCCGGCGAGACCTTCATCGCGCGCACCATGCCGAAGTCGATCACCACCGTGGCGAGCGGCGCGGCCTGCGCGGGATCGCGGTGCTTGTGCGGATCGAAGCGCTCGCCGCCCGCGAGCGGCAAGCGCAGCCAGAGGTTCGCGGGCTTGATGTCGCGGTGCACGAGGCCCGCGTTGTGGAGCGCGGTGAGGCCGGCGCAGGTCTCGACCACCACCTTGCGCAGCTCGAACAGCGTCATGAGCTGGGCGGCGGAGTACACCTTCAGGTCGGCGCCGATGAGGTACTCGAGGATGAGGAACGGGACGTCGTTCTCGACGCCGCGATCGATGATGTTCGCGACGTTCGGGTGGTAGAGCCCCGCGAGCGCCTTGGCCTCCTCCACGAACGACGCGAGGATCCCCTCGCGCTCGACGTCGGTCGCCTGCGCGAGCGCGTCGGCCTTCGGGATCTTGAGGACGAAGAACCGATCCGCGCCGGGCTTGCGCACGAGCCAGACCGTCCCGATGCCGCCCTCGCCGAGGGCGCTCACGAGCTCGTAGTCGCGGAACCTCTGCGGCTTGGGCTTCTTCGGCGCGGGGGGGGGCGGCGGCGTGCGCTTGATCGCGCCGTTCACCGCCGCCTCGACGAGCGCCGACGCGATCGGGCCGAGCGAGGCGATCCACACGTCGAGGAGCCCGATCTCGCGGGCCCGGATCGCGCGCGCGACGACCGTCGCCATGCGGGGCGCGTTGACCGTCGTCGACTTCGCGAGCGAGTCGTCGCGCGGCGCCTCCGTCGCCGGGTGGAGCGCGCGCACCGGATCCTTGAGCGCCCGCTGGAGGCGCTCGGCCGCGAGCACGAGCTGCATGCTCAGCGCCTCGAGCTCGACCTTGCGCCCGCCCGCCTCGGCGAACGCCTCGAGCGCGCGCGCGAAGTCGCCGAGCGACTCGGCGAGCTCCGTGTCCTCGGCCTTCAGCAGCGTGAGCGCCTCGCGCACGCGCGGCCCCCACGCGCCGTCGGCCTGGCCGCTCGTGAGCTCGGCGCGCGTCTCGTTCGCGAGATCCGCGCAGTGCTCGAGCACGCCCTCGGCGATCATCGGGAGCGCGGTCGCGAGCTGCTGCAGGATCTCCGGCCGATCGATGACGAGGCCCCACCACGCGGCGAACGGCCCGAGCCACGCGACGTCGTCGACCTCGCCGAGCGCCGTGCCGCGCGTGGTGTCGACGAGGCGCCAGAAGAGCGCGCTGAGCGCGCCGCGCAGCGCCGGCGGGAACTCGCGGGTGCCGTCGGAGAGCCCCTCGAGCTTGCGCAGGACGAGGCACGTGTCGTGCGCGACCGGGCCGCGCCCGGGCCCGAGGTCCGTGTCCTCGTCGCAGGCGTCGAGCGCGTAGCCCGCGATCTTGAGCGCGAGCACCTCGAGCGCGAGGTCCAGGCCGGCGTCCTCCCCCGTCTCGCGGCGCTCGCGCACCACGTCGAGGATCTCCGCGGGCGCGCTCGCGACGAGCTGCCAGGTCTCCTCGAGATCGGGCTCGGCGATCGGATCGCCGTCCGGGCGCGTCGCGAGCATCGGGCTCCACAGCCGGAGCGCGAGCGAGCGCGCGCAGCCCTCGAAGGCGTTGGCCGCCGCCGCGCGGTGCCGGAGCGAGCCGCCGCCGAGCACGATGCGACGCGCCTCGGTGAAGGTCGGCGCGAGCGTGCTCGCGAAGCGCGCCGCGCGCGCGTCCGCCTCCTCGTCGTCGTACTGCGCGGCGAGGCGCACGAGGTTCTCGATCCCGAGCTCGATGTCGAGCGGATCGCGCTCGGCGCCGTCCACCGGGTCGGTGACCGCGACCACCTCCAGCCAGCGGCGCCACTCGTCGATCGAGCCGGTGTGCGCGCGGCGCGCCATCTGCCGGAGCTGCCGGTAGGTCGGCTCGACCGCGTCGCGGTCCTGCCCGCGGCGCCAGATCGAGGCGACCCCGCGCGCCAGCGCGCGGGCCGCGACCGCGCCGCCGTCGCCCGCGGTGACGCGCTGGGCGAGGCGGTCCCACACGTCGCGCCGCTCGTAGAAGAGGTGCGGCGTGGCCGCCGCCGCCGCGGCGAGGCCCCAGGCGGCCTCCTCGGGGCGATCGAGGATCGCGCGGAGCTCGTGGCCGAGCATCATCAGGCGGTCCGACGGGAGCGACGCGAACGCGGTCAAGGCGCGTTGACGCAGCACCGGCGTCGCGCCGTGGACCCAGTCGAGGAGCGTCCCCTCGAGCGGCTCGAACACGCCGGCGAGGCGCCCGAACGCGCGCGCCGCGTGGACCCACACCATGGGCTCCGGATGGAGCAAGAGAGGTTGCAGGGTCTGGAGCGTCCGGCCGACCAGCGCGGGGTCGGTCATCGGCGACATGCCGCAGACCGCGACCTCGAGGCAGCGCGCGGCGAGCACGCGACCGCGCAGGGTCCCGCTCGCGGGGCGCCCGATGAGCGCCTCGAAGGTGTCCGCCGAGCCCCAGATCCAGCGCCCGAGCTCGGGGAGCTGGAGCGCGGCGGCGCCCGCCTCCCACAGGAGGATCTGCAGGCGCGCGCGGGGCTCCGCGTTGACGGTGAGCTCGAGCGCCTCGCCGGAGCCGAGGAGCGGCACGCAGCGCAGCGCGTCGACGAGCGGGCCCTCGACCACCCGCGAGCGGACCACGTCGAGCGCCTGCTCGCGGTACTCGGGGTGGGCGCACGCCGCGCGGAGCAGCCCGTGGAGCTCCGCGTCGCTCCGCCCGGTGTTCGCCGCGCTCCAGATGAAGACGATCTCGCTCCACGGCTCGCGGAAGACCGCCTTGGCCTCGGCCTCCGTGCGCGGCTGCCGGGTCCAGCCGGGGAGCTCCGCGTCGAGGCTCGCCGCGGCGGCCCCGAGCGCGGGGTCGAGCTCCTCGTCGCTCTCGACGACGCCGTAGCGCCAGAGGGTGTAGAGGTCGCGCGCGCGCGCGGGCCGAGCGCGGATCGCGGCGGTGATCTCGGTCAGGGCGGCGCGGCCGTCGTCACTCCACATCGACGTCGAGGCATCGTAGCGGGGACGGTCGCCCGGAGTCGGGAAAACTGCGGAAGTGTCAGGGCACGACCACCGCGCGGTAGCGGACGCGGCGGTCCTCGAGGCGGTGGAGCACGCGCCGGAGCTGGCCGAGCGGGTAGCGCTCGACGCGCGGGCGGACCGCGCCGCGCTCGAAGAGCGCGACGAGGCGCTCGAGGGCGCCGCGAACGCCCGCGACCGCGCCGAGGATCGAAGCGCCGCGCGCGACGAGCGCCGCCGGCGCCAGCGGGACGGCGCCGGGGCCGACGCCCGTGACGACGAGGCGGCCCTCCGCGCGGAGCGCGTCCACCGCGGCGCCGACGTCGAGGGCGGGGCCCGTCGCGAGGATCACGTCGGCGCCGCCGGCGCGGCGGAGCGCGTCGAGCGGGCGCTCCGTCGCGAACACGTCGGCCGCGCCGAGCGCGCGCGCGTCGTCCCGCTTGGTCGGGTTCTCGGTGAGCGCGATCACCTCGGCGCCCGCGTGCGCGGCGAGCTGGAGCGCGAGGTGGCCGACGCCGCCGAGCCCGAGGACCGCGACGCGCTCGCGCGGACGGATCGCCGCGCGCTCGACGGCGGCGAGCGCGGTGTGCCCCGCGCAGGCGAGGGGCGCGAGCAGCGTGGGATCCGCGGCGTCCGGGACCGCGACGCACGCCGCCGCCTCGACGACCGCGAAGTCCGCGAAGGCGCCGCCGTGATCCCGCCACGTGACGAGGCGCTCGCAGAAGCGCGCGTGGCCGGCCGCGCAGCTCGCGCAGGCCCCGCAGCTCGCCTGGGCCCACGGGACGGCGACGCGGGCGCCGAGCGGAGGCACGGTGACGCCCTCCCCCACCGCGTCGACGACCCCGACCATCTCGTGGCCGAGCGCGAGGGGGAGCGTCGCGGGCCGCTGACCGCGCCACAGGTGCAGGTCCGTCCCGCACACGCCGCACGCGAGGATGCGCAAGCGAGCTTGCCCCCTCGCCGGCGCGAGGATCGGGCGCCGCCGCCAGCGGATCGCGAGCGGCGGGCCCTCGAGGACGGCCGCGCGCATCTCGCCCGGCGCGAGCTCGTCGTGCCGCTCGCCCCAGCGCGAGACGAGGTGGTGCGCGAGCTCGAGCGCGCGCGGCTCGAAGCCCCGCGCCCAGCCGCCCCACGCGGGATCCCCTTCGAGCACCGGGCGCGCCGCGTCGGCGTCGGGCGCGCCGTCGAGCGCCTCGAGGAGGCGCGCCTGCGCGGCCTCGAGCGCGGCCTCGCCCCCGTCGGGGGCCGGCGCGATCCGCGGGGCGAAAGGCGGCGCGATGGCCCGCGGCGCGGCCTCGACGAGCCCGCGCACGATGCGGAACGTCGCGCGGAACGCGCCGACCTCGGCCGCGTCGCGGAGCGCGCCGTCCGCGTGCTCGAGGAACACCCAGCGCAGCGCGGGGCACCGCGCGAGCGCGCGCTCGAGGAGCATCAGGCACGCGTCGGGGACCGGCCGCTCGTGGTCGTCGCGGCGCACCGGGGCCCCGGATCGCGGGGCGAAGTGCGTCCCGCCTGCGAGGTGGATCTCGCGCACGCGATGCAGCGGGTAGCGCTCGAGGAGCGCCGCGGGGTCGCGCCCGAAGTTCTCGGCCTGACAGAGCAAGTTGTGCAGATCGAGGAGGAGGAACCCGTCCACCGGCGCGAGGAGCGCCTCGAGGAAGTCGGGGTGCGCGTCGACGTCGTCGGGCCCGAGCGCGAGCGCGAGGTTCTCGAGGCCGACGTCCACGTCGAAGCGCGCGCGGAGCTCGGCGAGTCGGCGGACGCCGACCGCGACCGCGCTCTTCGTGAACGGGTGCGGGAGCGGCGTGCCGCCGATCATCGCGCCCGCGGTCATGAGCCCGAGGTGCTCGCTGAGGTGCGCGAACCGGTACGCGGCGAAGACCTCCTCGGCGTCGGCGAGCCAGCGCGCGCGGCGCCGCGCCTGCCCCACGGTGAGCAGCGACAGCTCCACGCCGTGCGCGACCAGGAGATCGTGGTCGCCGAAGTGCGTCAGGAGCGCGTCGCACCAGTCGGGCACGCCGCCGAAGCCCATGTCGATCGGCCACTCGAGCGCGTCGACGAGCTCGTCCTCGAAGAGCGGCAGCGCGGCCGCGCGCAGATCCTCGGAGGGCGAGAGGGTGAGCCCCACCCGGATCGTCACGGGCCCTCGTAGTGCAGGACGGTCCCGCCGTGCCCGACGACGAACACGTCGCGCGGGCCCGTGCCCCACACCGCGTGCAGGAGCTCGTCGGTGCCGGAGTCGCGCCAGCGCCAGCGCGCGCCGTCCCAGTGGAGGATCGTCCCGTGCTGGCCGACCGCCCACACGTCGTCGGGCCGCGTGCCCCACAGGCCGAGGAGGTTCTGGCGCGTCGGCGCCTCGACCTCGCTCCACCGCGCGCCGTCGTAGTGGAGGAACCGCCCGCCCGCGCCCGCGGCCCACACGTCGTCGGGCGCGGCGCCCCACACCGCGAACATCACCCACGCCGACGTCGAGGGGACCGCGCTCCACGCGGCGCCGTCCCAGTGGTGCAGGCCCTCGCGGCCCGCGACCCACACGTCCCCGCGCGAGAAGCCCCAGACCCCCGCGGCGTCGGGTCGATCGGTGTGCTCCGTCCACGCGCCGGCCTCGCGCTCGAGCCACACGTCCTTGCCCACGACGAGGAGGTGCTCCGCGTCCGCGCCCCACACGCCGTCGAGCTCCTCGCCCTCCGCCCGGTGCTCCCCCGTCCACGCGCCCGCGGCGAAGCGCCAGAGCGCGCCGTCGTCGCCTGCCGCGAGGAGCGTGTCGCCGATCCCGAACACGCTCCGCAGATCGTGCTCGCTCGGCCCGTCGGGGACCCAGACGAGCCCGTCCCAGCGCAGCGTCGCGTGATCGCCGACCGCCCACGCGCGATCGGGCGCGAGGCCCCATACGCCCTTGAGGTGCGCGGTGGATCCCCCCCCCTCGCGCGTCCAGAGCGTCCCGTCGTAGTGGAGGACCACGCCGTCGGCGCCGACCGCCCACACGTCGTCGGCGCTCGTCCCCGAGAGCGCGTGGAGATCGCTCGCGACGCCGCCGGGGATCGCGCCCCAGCGCTCGCCGTCCCAGCGCGCGAGCGCGCCCTCGTAGCCGGCCGCGAAGGCCGCGCCGGCGGCGTGGAAGAGCGCGGACACGGGGCGCTCGAGGTCGAGGGCCTCGGTGGTCCAGCGGCCGCTCGCGTCGCGGTGTCGCGCGTCCGCGCCGGCGACGACGATCGCTCCCTCGGCCGAAACGGAGAGCGCGCCGAGATCGGCGTCGAAGGACTCGAGCGCCGTCCAGCCGGCCTCGCTCCGCGCGAAGAGCACGGCGCGCGGCGCGCGCGGATCCACCGCGAGGGCGTGGACGCCGGCCGCGGAGACGCGCACGTCGACCAGCGGGAGCTCCGTCGCGATCGCCTCGAGCGCCCACGCCGCGCCGTCCCAGCGCGCCACCGCGCCGGCCGCGCCGACCGCGTAGGCGACGCCCTCGGCGCCGTCGATCGCGTGGAGGTCCGCGTCGGTCCCCACCTCGACCCGGGCCCACGCGCCGTCGGCGTAGCGGAGCACGATCCCGCGGTCGCCGACCGCGAAGAGCTGCTCGGGGCTCGCGCCCCACACGTCGCGCAGGCGCTCGCGCCCGATCGGGGTGTCCTCGATCGCCCAGGTGCTCTCGCGCCGGCGCACGATCGTGCCGCGCTCCCCGACCGCGACGATCTCGTCGGCGAACGCCTGCACCCCGAAAAGGTCGTTGCCCTGGGGGAGCGGGCTCTGCCAGCACCAGCCGTGGTAGGTGCACGCGGGCCCCGGCCGCGCGGGCGGGGGCGCCGGCGCGGGCGGGGGCACGGGGACCGGCGCGGGGTCGGCGGCGGGGATCGGGCGCGGCGCGGGCGGCGCCTCGCACGCGAGGAGCAGGAGCGCGACCAGCGGGGCCCAGCGCCACACCGGCCGAGCGTACCAGAGGCACCGCACCCTGACCCGAGCGTGCAACGGTGTTACTGTTGCGACGTGCCCGCCGTGAAGAAGCAGGAGATCAAGCGAGTCCTCCGCGAGGTCGGCCTCCGCGCGACGAACGCGCGCACCCTCGTCCTCGGCTGCCTGATGGACGCGGGGCGCCCGCTCACCCACGCGGAGGTGTGCGAGGCGCTCGCGGATCACGGCTACGACCGCGCGACGCTGTACCGGAACCTCGTGGACCTCACGACCGGCGGGCTCGTGAGCCGGACGGATCTCGGCGACCACCTCTGGCGCTTCGCGATCGCGGGGGCCGACGGGCACGACTCGAGCGCGCACCCGCACTTCGTCTGCCAGGAGTGCGGCGACGTGAGCTGCCTGCCGGACGGCGCGGTGTCGGTGAACGCGAGCCGCGGCGTGCCGAAGTCGGTGCGGCAGAAGAACGTCGAGATCCAGATCCGCGGCCTGTGCAACGACTGCGGCTGAGTCTTGGGGGGGGGGGTGGACCCCAAATATAGCCCCGCGGGGGGGGGGGGGGGGGGGGGCCCTGGGGCGCCCCCACCCCCACAATGGCGCGATTTTTCCCCCCCCCCCCCCCCCGCCCCCCTGCT
>JAYRVK010000180.1:0-1585 GCA_041918555.1 Sandaracinaceae bacterium | reverse complement strand
CGGCCGCCGCGCTGAGCGCCACGAGGCCGAGGATGCGTGCAGGATGGCTTGCTCGCTTCATCGCCGCTCCGGGAGCGTCGCCGCGAGCACGCGGACCTGCGCGGCGATCGCCTCTTCGCGGTAGCCGACGCGCGCGATCTGGACGAGCAGCGGCGAGGCGTTGAGCTCGAGGAACACCGCCTCGCGCGGGTCGGCGTCGAGGTGCGGGAGCTTGAGGTCGACCCCGAAGTGCCGCAGCCCGAGCTCGTGCGCCGCGCGCAGGCACGCCGCGCGGAGCCCCTCGGGGATCGCGGGCGGGAGCACCGCCGTCGCGCCGAGGTTGAGGTTGCGGATCGGCCCGCCGAGCGCGAGGCCCTCGCCGGCCGCGAGCACGGTGTCCCAGTCCCAGCCGCGATCCGCGAGCGCGTCGGCGATGCGCCAGTGCTCGACGAGCGCGTCGGGCCCGTCGAAGCGGGGATCGAGCGCCGCGAGGAGCGCGCCCACGGGGCGGCGACCGTCGCCCGCGATCGCGACGGGCCGGCGCTCGTACCCGAGCAGGTACTCGCCGTCGAGGAAGTCGAGCCGGAAGTCCCCGCCGTGCACGACCTCCTGCGCGAGCGCGATCGGATCGAGCGACCAGCACTCCTCGATCGCCGCGACGAGCTCGTCCTCGTCCTCGACGAGGACCACGCCGCGCCCGTGGCTCAGCGAGTTCGGCTTCACCACGAGCGGGTACCCGAGCGCCTTCGCGAGCGCCTTGGCGGGCCCGGTCCCCGCGTGGCGAGGGTAGCGCTCGCCGAGCAAGTCGTCTTCCGCCATGCAGCGCACCGTGCGCGGGACGCGCAGCCCCGCGCGCGCCATCAGGACGCCCGCATAGTGCTTGTCCTCCGCGAGCCGCGCCGCGATGGCGTCGTTGAGGGCCGAGCGCCCGCCGAGCATCACCTTGCGCGCGCCGTCGGGCCGGCGGAGCTCGAAGAGGAAGCCGCAGTCGTCGAGGACCTCCGTGGTCCAGCCGAGCCGCCGGGCCGCCTCCTCGGCGAGGGAGGTCGGGGTCGGCCCGTTCGCTGTGCTGCCATCCATATGCGCCGCCTGCTGCTCCTCGCCGCGCTCCTCGTCCTCGGTGCTTGTACCAGCTCGACGAGCCTACGCGAGGACGAACGCACCGAGCGAGCGCCGTTCGACGAGAGCCCGCGCCGGCGCGCGAGCACCGCGCGCCGTGCTCGGACCGGCGGCGCGCACTACGGGAGGTGGGGCTTTCTCCTCCACTCTACCCTTGCGACACCGAGTGCCCCGAGGTGTGGCCGAGCTCCAGGCGATCGCCGACGGACTGACCACGATCACGCGGTGCGGGACGTCCCACCTCGACGCGGCCATCGCGCCCCCCGTCGCTCCGCGCGCTCGTCGACGCCCAGGCATGGGCCCCGAGGACCTCTGCACGCCCGGCGATGCATGAGCAAGTCGGCGATCACGGGAGGAAGGCAAGACGCTGTATCGAGCGCGCGAGGTCGCGCACCATCCACCTCACGCAGCACGCACCGACCCTGCTCGCGCTCTGACGGGCGCGCGCGCATGGGCGCCCGTCGCGACCCGGCTCGAGACCGCAGGG
>JAYRVK010000179.1:0-10069 GCA_041918555.1 Sandaracinaceae bacterium | reverse complement strand
GTCGAGCGCGCGCGCGAGGTAGAGCTCGAGGAACGCCATCGCGGCCTCCGCCTGCACGTCGAGCGCGACGCGATCGGCGTCGCGAGAGAGCCGGCGGGCCTCCGCGTGTGCGCCGCGCGCGCGGCTGCCGAGCACGTCACCGAGCGGGAAGGTCTGCTGGACCATGATCGTCCAGTCGACGCCCATGATCTGCTCGACCGGGAAGTGATCGACGCTCGCGGCGATCATCGGATCGTCGGGCGCGGACACGATCGCCGGTCGCTCCGAGGCCGCGACGGCGAGCGCCTCAGCGGCGTCCACCTCGCGCCGGTGCATCTCCGCCATCTGGAGCGCGTGCTCGAGCGTGAGCGGATCGGGGAGCCGGACGCGTTGCGCGCGCGCGTGTGCGGCCGGCATCGCCAGCGCGATCGCGACCGCAGCGATCGCGTGCCCGATGGAAGCACGCCGCGCCGTGACGTCGTGGCTCATCGGAAGACCTCGCTGCTGTGCGAGCGGCAACACGCCGGCATGCACTCGTCGATCGCTGCGAGCGCGCGGCGGAGCTTCACGAGGAATGTCTCTGAGCTCTCGATGACCGTTCGATGCGGATGCGCGTCCCAGAGCGCGAGGACGGCGCGATCGATCTGCGCCGCCTCGGCGGCGCTCTCGGTGCGCAGGGGGTTCGAGTGGTCGTAGCCTCCCCGCGCGTCCGGCGTGCGCATGTGGATCACGGCGGCGTAGCGAGCGAGCGCGCGCTCGGACGTCTCGCCGATCCGTTCCCAGTAGGCCTCGCGCGCGCCGGGCCAGTACGCGGCGCCGTCCACGACGCCACGATCGCAAAGCACGATCGCCGCGCGCCGCTCTTCGAGCTCGACGCGCTCGAGCTGATCTTGGACGTGGTAGATCGCGAGCTGCGCCCCGCGTCGCGCGCACTCGCCGTCGCGCCGAGGGAAGCCCCCACCGAACACGATCGTCGCCGCTTCGGGGAGGACGACGACGTGCTCGCAGAAGTGGGCGCGCACGACCTCGAGCAGCGCGGTCTTCCCTCCACCGGGTCCACCGGTGACCACCACGCGGCGCGGCTCGTGCCCGCCGGGCGCGCGCTCGCAGCGGCACGGACCACGGCCCCGGACGTCGGCGGTCCCTCGCTCCATCGCTTCGTCAGGTACGCACCCTCCGCAGGGCACGCTCGTTTCCAGCGCCAAATCCGGCGGTCTTGTGACCGCGCGGGTTACTCGCATCGCGCTCCGATACGCGCGGCGCGGGCAGGAGCGTACTTGGCTTCGCTCCGATGATGGAAGCCCCCGACGAGCCCGTGCTGGCTGCCCATGACCCGAACGACCCGACGTCCGGGCTGTCGACGGCGGAGGCGCAGGCGCGTCTCGCCGAGGTCGGCCCGAACCTCATCGACCGCGAGGCCGGTCCGTCTGCGCTCGGGATCCTGGCGCGCCAGTTCGACAACCCCATGATCTGGCTGCTGCTCGTCGCGTGCGCGGTCTCGGCGGCGTTCGGCGAGGTCGCCAACGCGATCGGGATCGCCGCCGTCATCGTGCTCAACGGCGCGATCGGCTTCTCCCAGGAGCTCCGCGCCGCGCGCTCGTTGGCGGCCCTGCGCGAGCTCACCGCGCCGAGCGCGCGCGTGCGGCGCGATGGCCGGACCATCACGCTCGCGGCCGAGAGCGTCGTGCCGGGAGACGTGCTCGTGCTCGAAGCGGGTGACGTCGTCGCGGCCGACGCCGAGATCCGAAGAGCCTTCGCGCTCGAGACGAACGAAGCGGCGCTCACCGGCGAGTCGCTCCCCGTGCGCAAGAGCGCCGAGGGCATCGCGCCCGAGGCGCCTCTCGCGGAGCGGACGAACGCCGTCTTCCTCGGCACCGCCGTGACGAAGGGCAGCGCGGTGGCGGTGGTGACCGCGACCGGGATGAAGACCGAGCTCGGCCGCATCGCAGGGCTGCTCGCCTCCGCCAAGACCGAGAAGACTCCGCTCGAGGCCCGGCTGGCCCGCCTGGGCCGCGTGCTCCCGCTCGCGTGCATCGGCATCGCGGCCGTGGTCGCGGTGCTCGGCCTCGCGCGCGGGCAATCGTGGCTCGAGGTGTTGATGGCGTCGGTCTCGCTCGCCGTCGCCGCGGTCCCCGAGGGCCTCGCCGCGGTCGTCACCATCGCGCTCGCGATCGGCGTACAGCGCATGGCCGACCGCAACGTGCTCGTGCGCAAGCTGACGTCGGTCGAGACGCTCGGATGCACCACCGTCATCTGCACGGACAAGACGGGGACGCTGACCACCGGCGTCATGGCGGTCCGAGACGTCTGGGCGCGCGATCGCAACCGCGCGCTCGACGCGGGCGCCGCGTGCACGGACGCGGAGCTCGATCCCGAGGGTCAGGGCATCGGCGATCCCACCGAGATCGCGATCCTGCTCGCCGCCCGCGAGCGAGCGATCGAGCGCGAGGAGATCGAGCGCACACGGACGAGGATCGATGTCTACCCGTTCGACTCGGATCGCAAGCGAATGGCGGTCCTGCGGTCGGACGGCGTGCTGTACGTGAAGGGTGCGATCGAGTCGGTCCTCCCGCTCTGCGGCCGCGGCACGGAGGGCGCGACGGAAGCGAACCGCGACATGGCGAGCCGCGGTCTGCGCGTCTTGGCGATCGCGGTGGGTCACGAAGAGACCGAGCGCGAGCTCGAGCTCGTGGGCCTCCTCGGCCTCGCCGATCCCCCGCGGACGGAGGTCATCGAGGCCATTCGACGCGCGCGCGCCGCGGGTGTTCGCACGGTCATGATCACCGGCGATCATGCGCTCACGGCCACCGCGATCGCTCGCGAGCTGGGCCTGCTGCGGGACGGCGACGACGAACGAGCCATCGTGCACGCGCGCGCCACGCCCGAGGACAAGATCCGCATCGTCCGCGAGCTGAAAGAGCGCGGCGAGATCGTCGCGATGACCGGCGACGGCGTGAACGACGCGCCGGCATTGCGCGAGGCGCACATCGGCATCGCGATGGGGGCGAGCGGCACGGAGGTGGCGCGCGAGTCGGCCGCGATGATCCTCACCGACGACAACTATGCGAGCATCGTCGCCGCGATCCGCGAGGGCCGCGCGATCTTCGACAACATCCGCAAGACGATTGTCTATCTCCTCACCGGCAACGTGGGCGAGCTCGTCATCGTCCTCGCCGCCTCGATCGCGGGCCTCCCGGCGCCGATCACCGCGCTGCAGATCCTCTGGATCAACCTCGCGACGGAGGGGCTCCCGGCGGTGGCGCTCGGCATGGATCCGCCCCGCGCCGAGCTCCTCGAGGAGTCGCCCCGCCGCGTCCGCGAGCCGCTCATCGGGCGCCGCGAGTGGAAGATGATCCTCGCGATGGGCTTGGTCGAAGCGGCCGTCACGCTCAGCGTCTTCCTCTGGGCCCTCGATGCACGCGACGTCCACACGGCGCGCAACCTCGCCTTCTCGTCCTTCGTCTTCGGCTCGGTGTTCCGCGCCTTCGCGATGCGCAGCCCGGTCAAGGTCTTCTTCGAGACCGGCGTGCTCTCGAACGTGCGCTTGCTCGCCGTGGTCGCCCTCACGGTGCTCGTCCAGCTCGCGATCCACCACGTGCCGGCCGCGCAGGAGCTCTTCGGCATCGGCGACATCTCGCTCGGCGACTGCGCGCTCAGCGTCGGCATCGGCCTCGTCCCGGTGACGCTGATGGAGACGTTCAAGCTCGTGCGGCGTGCGCTGCCGCATGCGCGTGGCCCGAGAGGCGGGGCGGCGCCGCCGGCGAGCACGGTGTAGCCGAGCCGCCGGTCGGAGCGAGAGGGCGCGCCCCCAGGCGCAGCCAGTCCTGCAGCGCGGCCAGCGCGTCGCCTCGCAGCATCAGCGTGAGCCACCGCCCGGGTCACGTCGCGAATCGGGGACGGCGATCCGCTCGGCCGAGCGCCTGATCGAGCCGCGCATCGCGGTCGGTGTCCCGCCCCACTCGGTCACTCACCGTAGCGCGCGCCTCGCTCGCGCGTAGGTGCGTCCGGAGGAGGCGAGTGATGGTCGAGATCGAATGGGAGGGAGTCGATCTCCCGGCGCGCGAGCGGCGCCTGCTGCACGATCGGCTGCGCGGGCTCACGAGCGCGATCGATCCAGACGGGCGAGCGCGCGTGATCGTCGAGATCGCGGCCGACCCGGCCGGCTACGCCGTCTCGGTCACGGGGAGCAACGACCGCCGCAGGGTGATAGTGGGTGCGGAGGTCCGCCACGCCGATCTCGGCCTCGCGATCCAGCGCGCGATGGATCGCGCGATGGATCTTGCGGCCTTCCGCTGGGGCGACGCTCCGCCAGAGTGGCTCTCGCGGTCACACCCGCGACGTGACCGCGCCGTTCGCCTGGCCTCGGGCCGCTGAGCGCGTCCGTCTCTTCATCCCCGGAAATGCGGCGGCCCCGGATCGCGGAGACGCAGCCCGCGCTGTTCGCGCCGCTGCGCGCGGCGGGGTGGAAGCTCAGGGGCTCGGGCCGAGCATCGCCGCTGTCCGCTGCTAGACATGGGATCGCGAGTGGGCTCCGCTCGCTGTCTGCGTGATCGTCGGTCCCCGAGAAAGAGAGTCGAATGCTGCTCAATCGTATCGAGAAGCTCATGATGAACAATCCGGTGCGGGCCGCTCTGCAGCGCCGGTACGAGGCGCCGAAGCTCGTGGCGATGGGTGGCACGATGCAGGGCGGTCGCGCGCTCGAGCTCGGCTGCGGTCGCGGCGTCGGGGCGGAGATCATCCTCGAGCGGTTTGGCGCCGAGCACGTCGATGCGTTCGATCTCGACCCGGACATGGTCGCGCGCGCGCGCGAGCGCTTGGCGCGCTTCGGCGATCGTGTGCGCCTCTGGGTCGGCGATGCCGAGCACATCGACGCGCCCGATGGCGCCTACGACGCGGTCTTCGACTTCGGGATCATCCACCACATCCCGCGCTGGCGCGGCGCGCTCGCGGAGATCCAACGCGTGCTTCGACCGGGTGGGACCTTCTATGCGGAGGAGGTGCTCCGCGACTTCATCGCCCACCCCGTGTGGCGCCGCGTGCTCGATCATCCGCTCGAGGATCGTTTCGACGCCGAGGAGTTCGCGCGCGCGATCGAGGCAGCAGGCTTGAGGCCGCACGAGACGCGGACGCTCGGCCCTTGGTTCGCGTGGTTCGTCGCGAGCAAAGCGGATTGAGGTGACGATGACGAGGCCGTGAAGCGTGGTAGGGCCGCGCTGCGGTCGACCTCACGACGCCCCCACGCATGCGATCAAAACGGCGCGCTCGGTAGAGATCACATGGGCGTGCTCGGCGCCACGGTCTACCCTCGGTCACCGCGCATGCCCTGGACCTGCGAGATCTGCCAAGCGCCGAGCCCGGGCGGGTCCTCGTTCTGTGCCGCGTGCGGCGCGCAGCGGCTCGCCGGCAGGGGGGACCCGAGGATCGGCGAGCTCGTGCTCGGGCGATATCGGATCGCGGCCAAGCTCGGCGAGGGCGGAACCGGCGCCGTCTACCGCGCCGAGCAGAAGATGGGGACGACGACGAGGCCGGTCGCCGTGAAGATCCTCCACGCATCGCACGTGCGCGACCCCTCGGCGCGCGCGCGCTTCGTGCGCGAGTGCGAGCTCGTCGTGCACCTCGCGCATCGCAACACGATCAAGTTCTTCGACTTCGGCGAGCTCTCCGACGGCTCGCTCGCGATCGCGATGGAGTACGTCGAGGGCGAGCCGCTCGCCAAGGAGCTCGAGCGCGGCCCGGTGCCGCTCGAACGCGCCATCCGCATCCTCGGTCAGATCTGCGGCTCCCTCCACGAGGCGCACTCGCACGGGATCGTCCACCGCGATCTCAAGCCGGACAACGTGCTCCTGAGCCATCCCGCCGGTGAGCGCGACGTCGTGAAGGTGCTCGACTTCGGCATCGCGAAGACGCCGCCCGGCGGCGGACCGGCCCACGGCGCGCTGACGGTGCAAGGCACGGTGCTCGGCACGCCGCAGTACATGAGCCCGGAGCAGTTCGCCGGGCGCGAGCTCGATGCGCGATCGGACGTCTACTCCCTCGGCGTCCTCACGTACGAGATGTTGACGGGTGCCTACCCCTTCGCGCCCGCCCAGAACGTCTTCGAGTGGGCCGAGCGACATCTGAACGCGGCGCCGACGCCGATCGATGCACACCCGGTCGCAGCGTCGCTGCCCCGCGCGGCGTGCGCGACGATCATGCGGTCGCTCGAGAAGGATCCCGCCCGGCGCCCGCCGTCGGTGCTCGAGTTCGCGCGCGGGCTGATCGGCAGCGAACGGATGGACACGGGGTGGGGGCTCGCGACGCTCCGCCACGCACCGGCGCCGCAGGTCGGGCCGACGTCCGTGATCCGGAGCCCGGCGCCCGTCGGGTATCCACCCCCTGGATCCGCGCCGCCGCGGAAGGGCCTCGGCCTCGCCGCGCTGATCACCCTCGGGCTCGGAGTGTTCATGGGAGCCGGCGCGGTCGTCGGCGGCTACCTCCTCCTCCGCGCCGATCCTTCCGAGCCGGCCGCTCGGCCGCCCCGGGTCGTGGCGGCGGGCGCCGTCTCGCCGCCGCAGCCCGTCGAGCCGGTCCCGGTCCCCCCCCCGCGACCGCCACCGTCACCTCCGCCCCCGCCGCCCGCCGAGCCGGAGACCGCGCTCCCCGAGCACTGGCTGCGGATCGTCCACCACGAGCGCGCCGTGCTCGATGCGTCGGCCGCGACGGGGCCACCCGATCGGCGCTACGCGCAGATCCCCAGCCGCGGCGTGCTCACGCTCGAGCTCCTCCCCGGGTCGGTCGTCGCGACCGACGGCGGCCCGGGGCCCGATCTCTACGTCGTCGTCGACTCCGCTTCGGCGCCGTACCGCGTCGAGGCGGCGGGATCCCACGATCGCTTCCGCGTCATCGTCGCCGAGGTGACGGGCACGCTCCCCCTCGATCTCGACCAGTATCTCCTCGAGACCGTGCGCTACGTCCGCTTCTCGAGCCGCGGCGCGGCGCCGGTGCTCCTGGATGCCGTCGGGGTCCATCGGATCACCGCCGCGCCCGCGCACGACCACTGATGCGCGTTCAGCCGCGCTGCTCGAGGACCCGGTCGCACGGGTCCGGCGGGAGCGCGAGCGCCACGCGCCACCGGCCGCCGTCGTCGCGCGGGGTCGATCGCCTTGACAGCCAACGGCGCGGGCGTACACACGCGGCGCACTCAGGGGGCCCGGATCGTGAACACGAGATGGATGGGACTGGCCGCCGCCGGTTGTCTGGCGGTCGCGTGCGATGGTGCCGGCGGATCGCCGGCGGACGATGCGGCGGTGCCGGACGCGGGTCCGCCGCCGATCGCGTTCCCGCCGCTGATCGGGGCCGAGGCGGTGCTCGAGGATCGGAACCCCGATCCGCACGTCGTCGAGGTCGAGCTGCGAGCGCAGTGGGCCGACCACGAGATCTACGAGGGCCTCACGCTCGAGATGTTCGGATACAACGGCCAGTATCCCGGGCCGGTGCTCCAGGCCGCCGTCGGCGACGAGGTCGTCGTGCACTTCACGAACGAGCTGTGGTCCGAGACCACGGTGCACTGGCACGGTCTGCGGATCTCCGACCAGATGGACGGCTCACCGCGCATCCAAGCGCCGGTCGCCGCGGAGGGCGGGACCTTCACGTACCGCTTCGTCGTGCCCGAGGCGGGGACGTTCTGGTACCACCCGCACGTCCAGGCGAACGAGCAGCTCGAGCTCGGGCTCATGGGGCCGATCATCGTGCGCGATCACGACGATCCGGAGTACGACGCCGAGCGGATGATCGTGCTCGACGACATCCTCATCGACACGGCGACCGAGCGCGTCGCGCCGTTCTTGCGGACGCACATGGAGGTCATGCACGGCCGGTACGGCAACGTGCTCCTCACGAACGGCCGCGCCGATCCCGAGCCCTCGACCGCGGAGCAGGGGACCGTCGAGCGCTGGCGGCTGCTCAACAGCGCGAACGCGCGCACGATGGTGCTCACGCTCGAGGGCGCGCGGTTCCGCGTGATCGGGACCGACGGTGGGCTGCTCCGCGAGCCGTTCCAGACCGACTCGCTGCTGATGGCGGTGGGGATGCGCTACGACGTCGAGGTCACTTACGACGCGTCGGGGCCGGTTCGCCTGATCAGCCACGTCGCGACGCTCGACGACGCGGGGAACGTGATCGACGAGCCGGTGACGGTCTACGAGGTGGAGGTCGCCCCGAGCGCCCGCACGCCCCGTGCGATCGTGTGGCCCGAGCTGCCGGGGACGCCCGAGCGTGCGGTCGATCAGGAGGTCGAGCTGGCCTTCGACGCGGTGGAGGATCCCGAGCACGGCCTCCTCTGGCGCATCAACGGCATGGGCCACTGGCGCGAGCCGATCTTCACGTTCGGCCAGGGTCAGACCGTCCGCATGCGCCTGCGCAACCTCGCGGGGCCCGAGCATCCGTTCCACCTCCACGGCCAGTTCTTCACGGTCGTGGGGGAGCCGGGTCTCCGGGACACCGTGCTCGTCGGCGGCGGCGAGGAGCGCGAGATCGTCGCGTACCTCGACAACCCCGGCCGCTGGATGGCTCACTGCCACATCCTCGAGCACGCCGAGCTCGGCATGATGGCCGAGATCCAGATCGACCCGCGCGAGTAGCTCGCGCGGACGCTCAGCGAGGGCAGCCGGCCGCCGGGATCCGCCAGGCGTCGTCGAGCGCGTCGCTGCCCATCCAGCCGCCGAAGACGTGGAGCTCGCCGCGCCGGTCCGCGACGAGCGTGGAGTGGCGGCGCGGGGGCGGCGGCGCGACGACCTCGATCCGCGCGAAAGCCTCGGGCGCGCGCAGGTCGAGGGCGAAGAGGCTCGCGACGTCGAGACGATCGTCGTTGTCCCCGCCGAAGACGAAGACCACGCCGCAGTCCGGCAGGGTCTCGTACGCCTGGTGCGTGAACGCGTCCGGCAATGTCCCTCCAGGCGCGAGCGGCTCCCATCGCCCCTCCGGGAGGCGGTACGCCCACGTGTCCCAGCGCGGCGGGTCGTCGGCGCCCGCGTGGCCGCCGAAGATCACGAGCCGATCCCGGGCCGCGTCGTGGGCCATCACGAGGTTGGTGCGCGGGGACGGCCGCGGGTCGGCCGCGGGGAGCTCGCGCCACGCGTCGCGCTCGAGATCGAGCTCCCAGAGATCGGCGAGCGGGACGTAGCCCGGCGCGTAGCCGCCGAACACCCACGCGCGCCGGCCGTCGGTCACCGCGGCGGCGTCGAAGCGCCGCGACGGGCCCGGCGGGAGGCGGCGCCAGGTGTGGGCCTCGAGGTCGAGCGCCCACACGTCGTCGGTGCCTCCGCTGAAGTCGTCGCCGCCGAACATCAGGAGACGATCGCGCGCCGCGTCGACCACGGCCGCCGCGGTGACCCGCGCCGCCGGCCGCTCGCCGACGGGCTCGATCCGCGTCCACTCGCCGCCCGGGAGCTGCTGCGCCCAGAGATCGTCGAACCGCCTGCCGACGCCGTCGTCGCCCGTCGCGACGAGCACGCGATCGCGCGGCGCGTCGTAGACCGCGACGTGGCCCCAGCGCGCGGCCGGGCCCTCGGGCATCGGCTCCCACCTCGGCGGCGGGCCCGCGTCGAGGCTCGCGTCGGGCCGCCCGGCGTCTGCCCCCGCGTCCGCGCCTGCGTCGAGCGCACCGGCGTCGGGCGCTCCGGCGTCGCGCGCGCCCGCGTCGCGGTGCGCGCTCGGCCCACCGCACGCGAGGGCGAGGACGGCGGCCCCGGCGAGGCCCGGAGCCGTTCGTGCGGGCATTCTCGGCTCCCGGGACCACACCGCGTCAACGTAGCGGCTGCCTGGCGACGACGGCAATCGGCGCGCAGAGCTCGAATCAGTCGTCGACGCGGAAGTCGTCGGGGCTGATCCCGTACCGCCGCAGGAGGCGGTAGAGGCTCTCGCGCTCGATCCCGGCGATCTCGGCGGCCTGCACCACGCGGCCCCTCGTGCGGCGCAGCACGGCCTCCACGTAGCGACGCGTCGCGTCCTCGCGCGCGGCCTCGAGCGCCTGCTGGTAGCTCATCGACGCGAGATCGATCGCACCGAAGGCGTTCCCCGAGCGGATCTCCGCGGGGAGGTCGGCCGTCTCGAT
>JAYRVK010000178.1:0-2346 GCA_041918555.1 Sandaracinaceae bacterium | reverse complement strand
CGGGCGTGGGCGTGGCGACGATCACGGGCTGGAACGAGTGGACGATCCAGCGGATCCCGTGCGGCGAGCACGAGACCTGCCCTTGCTCGCGCTACTCGGCGTGCTTCCTCGACGCATACGACGTGGAGTACAGCCGCGACATCGAGCCGGGCCGCAACGCGATGGGGGACTACTACTACCGCCTCATGACCGCGTGCATCGGGCTCTACCGGAGCGGTGAGACCTGCGCGACGCGCCCGGGCGATCTCTGCTGCCGGCCCTACGAGGGCTGAGACCTCACGGTGGCACGCAGAGCTCGCACGGCTCCGTCACGCACGCCGGGACGAACGGCCGCATCGCGACGTCGCCGCGGCCGAGCGAGTCCTCGGCGCGGACCGCGAAGCGGAGCGGCTCGCCGACGATCGAGCGCTCCGTCGGGCACAGGATCATCGTGAGCGCGCGCGGCAGGATCCACGCACCGGGCTGCGCGGGGTCCTCCGCGAAGTCGACGGGCCCGCGCTGGATCTCGATCAGCGCATCCGTCGCGTCGTCGACGACGCGGCGCTCGACGTCCACGTCCGGCATGCAGAAGCCCGTGAGCCGGAGGTTCAGCCACACGTGCATCCCGATCTGCGGGCCCGAGACGAGGGGGAGGGCGGCGCCGTCCTCGAAGGGCTCGAAGCTCGTGCCCTCGACGTTCGAGGAGCCGAGCTCGAGCACCCGCTCGCCCAGCTCCGCGCACGGATCGGCGCACCCGGCGAGAACCGCGAGCGCGAGCCACGGCGCGAGCCCCTCACGCACGCTCGAGGCGCTCCGCGTCGCCCTCGCGCCCGAGCGCGCGGTAGCAGGCGACGAGCATCGCCCGCGCGGCCGCTTCACCGCGCGGGTCGGAGAGCTCGCGCGAGCACGCGAGCGCGCCCAGGCCGTGCCGCACGCCCTCGACCGCCTCGCCCGACCTCAGCGAGAGCAGCGCCATCGCGAGCTCGTACCGCCCGCGCGCCGAGCGGTCGTCGCGGCCGCGCGCGCGCGCCTCGTCGAGGCTCGCCTTGGCCTGCGCGACCTCGCCGCGCGCGAGCTGCGCGATCGCCCGCACGCGGCCGATCGCGGCGAGGTCCGCGCCCTCGGCGATCGCGCGCTGGATCGCGCGATCGAGCTCGTCGAGGCGCCCTGCGCGCAGGAGCCCCGTGGCCTCCTCGACGAACGGCCGGCTCGGCGGGGGCCCCACGTTCGTCTCGCCCTCGCTCGGCGGCGCGATCTCCACGGTCGAGGGCGCCTCGGCCGGGCTCGGCGCCGCCTGCGCGTGCGAGCGGAACGCGGCCATGAGCTCCGCCGCGTCGCTGAGCATCGTCTCGTCGGAGTCGGGCTCTTCCACGCGCACCTGCGCGCTCGCCTCGCGCCAGCCCTCGTCGTCGTCGGCGGTGGGCGGCGCGAGCAAGTCTGCGTCGACGTAGTCGTCGTCGTCCCCGTCGGAGAACGAGAGGGGGGGGGCGGCCGCGTGCCGCGGCACCTCGAGGTGCTCCGCGGTCAGCTCGTCGGCGACCTCGGGACCGAGGGCCCGATCCGGCCGCGAGGAGAGTCCCTCCATGTCGAGCTCGAGCGGGTCGCTCGCGCGGAGGGGTGGCTCCTCCAGCAGCTCGACCTCGTCGACGGACAGCTCGAGCACCACCTCGTGGCGCGGCAGCGGCGGGAGCGGCCGGCGAGGGGGGGGGATCGGCGGGGGCGGCGCGGCGACCGCCGGCTCGGCCGCGATCTCGTCGAGCAGCTCGCCGAGCGCGAGCTCGTTGGACTCCGGCCCCTCGTCGCGCGCGCCCGCGGGCGGCGGCACCGGCGTGTTGCGGGTCGCCCCGCTCTCCGCCGACTCGGTCGCCGAGGCGCTGAGCCAGCTCGAGAGGTGGAGCGCCGCGCGGCGATAGCCCGCGCCGACGAGCTCCTCGAGCACCGCCGTCACGAGCTCGCGGCCGTCCTCGTGGCGGCCGCCCTCGGTGAGGTAGTAGCCGAGCTCGACGCAGAGCGGGGCGTGGTCGTGCGCCTGTGCGGCGAGCGCCTCGCCGAGGAACCGGTGCAGCTCCATCGCGCGCGCCGCCGGCGTCAGCTCGAGCACCCGCCACCGCAGGAGGCTCGAGGTCGGCCGGGGGCGGGCCTCGTCCCTCGCGAAGCCCTCTTTGAGGAGCCGATCGAGGCGCTGATCGAAGGTCGCCGGGCCCAGGCCGTCGCGCGCGGCGACCGACTCGAGCAGCTCGCGTGAGGCGCCGTCGGGCGCGACGCAGAGCGCCTCGAGCACCTGGAGGGCCTCCGGATCGAGGAGCGCGATGCGCTCGGAGAGGAGCTCCTCGGTCGAGATCATGTCGACGCCGCCGCGCGGGCCCG
>JAYRVK010000177.1:0-11479 GCA_041918555.1 Sandaracinaceae bacterium | reverse complement strand
CGCGTCGCCATCCTCGGCGCCGACCACGCGGTAGCCAAGCTCTTGCAGGGACCGAGCGACCATCTCGCGAATCGCGGGCTCGTCGTCGATCACGAGGACGCGGGCCCCGGTCGCCGTTGCGGCCTCGCCACGTGCCTCGGTGCGCGATGCGAACGGGTGATCGGTCGCGGGCAGGAGCACGCTGACCGTCGTGCCCTCGCCCGGCGCGGAGTCGATCTCGATCACCCCGCCGACGTCCCGGACGATGGCGTAGCTGGTCGCCAGACCCAGACCGGTGCCGCGCCCCACCTCCTTGCTGGTGTAGAACGGCTCGAACGCGTGGCTCCTCGCGTCATGGCTCATGCCCGCCCCGTTGTCGCGGACGCGGAGCCGCACGACGCCGCTCCCCGCCTCGAGGCGCGAGTCGTCCGGCTGGCGGTCGACGGAGACCTCGATGAGCGGGGCCGCTGGGTTGGCCTCGAGCACGGCGTCCCGCGCGTTCAAGAGCAGGTTCATCAGCACCTGCTCCAGGTCGCCGTCCTCGGCGCGGACGCAGACGGGTTCGTCGGCGACCGCGCAACGCAGGTCGATGTGGCGATCGAACGTGCGCTCGCACATCGAGGCGAGGCGCAGCGCCAGTTGCCCCACGTCGCACACGCCCGGCTCGGCGCGCCGGCGCTGGCCCGCGAACGTCATCAGCTTGCGCACCATGTCGGCGGCGCGCTCGGAGGCCTCCGCAGCGTGCTGCAACAGCTTCGCGTGGGAGTCCGGGACGACCTCTCTGAGCAGGTCGAGACTGGGCAGGACCACCATCAGCATGTTGTTGAAGTTGTGAGCGACCCCGGAGGTGAGGCGGCCCACCGCTTCCACCTTCTGCGCGCGGCGTAGCTGCTCTTCGAGCGCGCGCTGGGCGGTGATGTCCAGGTTGCCACCGGTGAAGCGCACGGGACGACCGTTCGCGTCTCGCTCCAGCTCCCCGATGGTCAGGATCCAGCGTACCTCCCCGTCCGGTCGTACGATCCGGTGCACGATCGGCTCGAAGCGCCCGGTGGCGATCGCGTGCTCGCTCGAGATCCGGACGGCGGCGCGGTCGTCGGGATGCGCCACGAGCTCGACGTACTGCTGCAGGTCGAGCGGCTCGTCGCGGCCCATCAGCTGGTGCATGCCCTCGTCCCACAGGACTTCTCCGCTGGCCACGTCCCAGCTCCACAGCCCGAGCTTGGTCGAGGCCAGCGCGATCCGCAGCTTCTGCTCGGCCTCGGCCAGCGCGCGCTCGCGCCTGAGCAGGTCGGAGATGTCGAGTGCCACGAAGCAACCGCCCGTGGTGCCATCGGAGCACGCCGCCGGTGAGACGAAGACTCGGTAGCGCCGGGGTTGCCCGCCGGGGCCGGGGCCCGTGGTCTCGTAGGATCCGACGTCGCCGCTCCGCAAGGCGTGAGCGATGATCTCGCGCGCTCGCGGATGGTCCTCCGCCGGGATGAAGTCGAGCGCCGATCGTCCCAGGACGTCCTCTTCGCGGAGCCCGCCGACCAGGTGGCTCACGAAGCGGATCTCGAGCTCGGAGTCGAACCACACCACGACCGCCGGCAGCGCCTGGAGGATCGAGGCCAGGAACGAAGCGAGATCACGGCTGGAGCGGCGCTCCAGCTCGAAGACCCGCTGGCGCAAGCGAGCGACGTCCGCCCGCAGCGCTTCGGCTTCAGCCTCGTCCACGCCGCTCCACGATATCACCGGGCAGGCCGCGCGCGCCTCGATACCTGCTCGAGGACGGGCCGCTGCGCTACGGCCTGCAGACGATGCGCATCGGCTTCGGCCAGGCGACCGCGACGATCATCGAGCGCGACGTGCCCAACCTCGTTGGCTCACGCCGCGCGCGGCAGCCCGGCCTCGGCGGGGCGGCGCCGCACCCGGGATCTTCGCGAAGATCGACGTTCGCGCGCGGAGCCCGCAGTCGAAGCGCAGCGTGCCCGGGCTCACCGCCACCGTGAGCCCGCGCGAGGCGTGGCCACGCAGGCGGTTGGCGACGGTGAGCTAGCCTAGGGCAGGGTCGTCTCCGACGACCGATCGAGGGCGCCCTCGTCGACCTCCTGCGGCGGCGCCCTGCTACGGCGGACAGATCGGCGTCGGCGCGTGGCGGTCCGTGCGATCGCCGAGGCCGAGCTGACCGTCGGCGTTGCCACCCCAGCAGTAGAGCGAGGGATCCGTCGCGCCGGGGTAGCGCCGCAGCGCGCAAACGTGGTTGCGCCCCGTGGCGACCTCGAGCCAGCCGAGGCCGCCGATCTCGACCGCGGGATCCACGTGGGGCTCGGGGCCCGGCCCGGGCGGGCGCCCGATCTGACCGCGCGAGTTGTCGCCCCAGCACCAGAGGCTCGTGTCCTCGCCGATCGCACAACCGAAGTCCTCGTAGACGCTCAGCGAGGCCCAGCGCGCCGCGCCCACGACCTCCTGCGGCTCCCACGTGCCGCCGCCCGGATAGCCCGCGCCGAGCTGGCCGAGCCAGTTGCCGCCCCAGCAGTAGAGCGCGTCGTCGTCGACGCCGAGCTCGCGGATCCCGCAGGCCATGCTGAGGCCGGCCGCCATCTCCACCCACCCGAAGCCGAGCGCGATGGGGAGCGGGCTGGCGGTCGTCTCGTCGGGCGGCGGCCGGCCGAGCGTCTGGTTGTTGTTGTCTCCCCAGCAAGCCCCGTTGCCCCCCCACACCCCGCACGTGAAGTCGCCGCCGCACTCGACGAAGCTCCAGCCGATCGAGAGCAGGGCCGGCGGGAACACCACCGACTCCGTCGAGCCGGTCCCGACCTGCCCGCGCTGGTTGTCGCCCCAGCACAGCATCTCCTGGGTCGGTCGGCGCACACACGAGTGCGCGCCGCCCGCGGCGAGCGCGCCGCGGCCGCGATCGATGGCGCCGGTCACCGTCTCGACCGGTCGGAGCCGAATCGCGACCGTCCCCGGGTCGAGCCCGAGCTGCGCCGCGTAGTTGGTCCCCCAGCAGAAGAGCGTCCCACTCGCCGCGCCGACCGCGCAGGCGTGGTCGTCACCCTGGACGAGCGGGGCCCAAGGATACTCCGCGTGCGCGGGGAGCGGCTCGGGCCGCGTGCGATCGGGGACGTCCGCGGGATCGAGCTGGAGCTGCCCGTCGTCGTTGTTCCCCCAGCACCACGTGTCGGTGGCGCTCCACGCGCAGGTCGTGCGGGGACCCGCGTTGATCCCGGCGAGCGGCCACGTACAGGGCGGCGCGCCGCCCGCGTCGATCCCCGCGTCGATCCCCGCGTCGATCCCCGCGTCGGGAAGGCCGGCGTCCACCCCGCCGTCGAGCGGCGGTCCCTCGAGCGGCCGGCAGCCGACGTCCGGATCGCAGTACTCGTCCATCGCGCAGCCGTCGCCCGCGACGAGGCACACGCCCTCCTCGCACGCCGCCGCGGCGCAGGCGCCCGCGGGGTCGGGGCACGCCGCTGCGCTCGCGCACTGCGCCGCGCCGCAGTCGCCGCTCGCCTCCGCGACGCAGCGCTCGGAGCGGCACGCGCCACCGATGCAAGCTTCGTCGTCGGCACACGCCACGTCGCGGCAGCTCCGGCTCACCACGACGGTGACGACGCGCGCCGCGTCGATCGTGACGAGCACGGGCCGCGAGTAGACGACGGCGCCCGCGCGCCGCAGCTCGACGCGGAGCCGGTGCGTGCCGTGCGCGACGTCGGCTAGCTCCGCGATCCGCACCCCGCGGACGAGCGCTCCGCCGAGCCCGAGCGTCGCGACGACGGGCCCGCGCCCCTCGAGGGTGGTGCGCGCCTCGTCGATCTCGACGCCCGCGACGAAGTCGGTGCGCAGGTCGACGGAGAGATCCGCGGAGGCGGTGCACGCCGCGAGGACGAGCGAAAGGAGCGCCCCACCCACCCGCATGGATCGCATTCTACGCTCGCTCTCACATCCGGTACCCGAAGCGCAGGAGCGCGCGCGCGCCCTTCTCGAAGCCCGCGTCGCTCGGGACCGCGAAGCCGAACGCGTCGGCGAGGCGCGTGATCAGGCTGAACAGGCCGACGACGTAGAGCGCCTCGCGAACGCCCTCGGGCGTGACCCCCGCGGCGAGCACCGGCGCGACGTCGGCCGCGGTCACCGCGCTCGGGGTCTGACAGAGCTTCTCGATGAAGACGAGCATCGCGCGGAGCTTCTCACCGATCGGCGCGGTGCGCGGATCGGCGAGCGCCGCGTCGGTGAGCTCCCTTCCCTCGATCTGCGACGCGACCGCGCCGTGCGCGCGCAGTCAGAAGACGCACTGGCCGAGCCGCGAGACGTACGCGGCCATGAGCTCGCGCTCGAACACGCTCCACTCGGAGGGGCCGCGCATCGCCTCGTGGACCATGCGGCTCATCGGCCTGCCGTAGAGGTCGTAGCGATGGAGGTGAAGCTTGACGATGTCCGGCGGCTCACGCCGCGAGAGCACGCGCATCAAGGTCAGCTTCAGACGCCCGCGCCAGCCGTGCGGGGTGTCGAGGGTGGAGAGCCGCATCAGGGCGCTCCCCCCCCCTCGGCGCGGTCCCCCAGCGCCGCGGACAGCGCCGCGAGCCCGGCCGCGACGCGCTCGATCGCGGCGCCGAGCGCGGTGCCCACGGTGTGCTCGAAGACCTCGTCCTCGGAGTGCCCGGCCGCGAGGACCGCGGCGACGTCCGCGTCCGTGATCGCGTGGGCCCGGGTGCGCACCTTCGCGAGGTAGGCGAGGAGCCGCGGGTGCGTCGCCGAGGGCGTCTTCGCGAGGACCGCCGCGCGGAGGGCCACGAGCTTCGCGAGCCGAGGATCGGTCGGTTCGCCAGGCATCGGCCGACTCTACCAGACGGGAGACACCCTGATCACGGCACGGGCGTGGGCCGCGATCGCGCGGTGGTGGTCCCGTCGCCGAGCTGGCCGTACGCGTTGTCGCCCCAGCAGCGGAGGCGGCCGTCCGCGCTCCGGCCGCACGCGTGGGATCCGCCGGGGGCGATCTGGACGAGGTCGGCGGTGCCCGGCACGGCGACCGGTGTGCTGCGGTCGTCGCTGGTCCCGTCCCCGAGCTGGCCGTCGTCGTTCCGGCCCCAGCACGCGAGGTCGCCGCCGGTGCGCGCGCACGCGAAGCGCGAGCCCACCCGCAGGTCGAGGACCGCGCCGAGGCTCACGACCGTCACCGGGAGCTCCGAGTCGACGAGCGTGCCGTCGCCGAGCTCACCGGAGCCGTTCTCTCCCCAGCAAGACACGTTGCCCCCTCCCCCGCGCACGGCGCAGGTGTGCCCCATGCCCGCGCCGAGGGCGCCGACGTCGCTCGGGAGCATCACGTCGACGGGAGTCGACGCCGCCTCGTTCGTCCCGTCGCCGAGCTGCCCGCTGAAGTTGTGGCCCGCGCAGCGCGCGGCGCCGCCGCGGAGCACGACGCACGTGTGGAGGTGCCCGACCGCGAGCGCGCTCACCGGACTGCCCGCCCGGAACGACGACGGCGAGGGCTGCCGGAGGTTGGTGCTGGCGTTGCCGAGCTGGCCGGCGTCGCCGCGGCCCCAGCACCGCACCGCGTCGCCCGCCACGAGCGCGCAGGTGTGGTAGTCGCCCGCGGCGATCTGCGTGGGGGCGGTCAGGCTCCCGACCTCGCGCGGCCCCGAGTCGAAGGCGGAGCCGATCTGGCCGTACTCTCCGTCGCCCCAGCACCACACCGCGCCCGCGACGATCGCGCACGAGTGCGACCCGCCGACGGCCAGCGCGCTCGCCGCGCCGAGGCCGACGACCGGCGTCGGGCGAGACCGCGGCGCGGTCGTGCCGTCCCCGAGCTGCCCCTGATCGTTGCGACCCCAGCACCACACCTCGCCCGCCGCGGTGCGCGCGCACGTGTGATCCCCGCCCGCGGCGACCTCGACGAACGCGGGGGTCGGCGGGCCCGCGTCGACGCCGGCGTCGGACACGCTCGCGTCCGACCCCGCGTCCGACATGCCCGCGTCCCCGCTCCCGGCGTCCGTCGCGTCGCCGACGCAGCCGAGCGCGCGGTCGCACGCGCCGGCCACGCAGCGCTCGTCGTCGGGGAACGTGGCGCAGGCGCCCGCCACGCACAGCCCACGCACGCACGCGGGACCGGTCGACGCGCAGTCGCCGTCGCTCGCGCAGTCCGGGGCGGGGCAGTGCTCGGGCGCCTCGATCGTGCAGCGCGGATCCACGCAGCGGCCCGCGAGGCACGCGACGAGCGCCGGATCGCCGGTCCCCGGGCACTCGACGCCGGCGCACTCGCTCGTGACGAGGACGGTCACGTTCCGCGGGCGCCCCGCCGTCGTCACGAGCACCCGACCTCGCGCGACCTCGGCGTCCCCGCGATAGAGCCGCGCGACGACGAGCCAGCTCGCGGCGCCGAGGTCGGGGATCTCGGCCGCGCGGAACGGGGCCGGCGCACCGGCGCGCGGCGCGACGGGCGCGCGCGCGCTCGTGTGGACGGGCACCCCCGCCGCCGCGAGATCGTCGCCGCGATGGATCGCGATGACGACGCCGTCGACGTCCGTGCCCGGGCGGTAGTTCGTCAGGACGTCCACGACCAGCGCGCCCTCGGGGCCGGTGCACGCGACCGCGACGAGCGCGAGGGCCACCGCGATCGACCGGGCCATGTGGGGATCGTCGCACGCAGCGGCGACGAAGCGAAGGCCCGCTGGCGTCGAGCGCTGCGCGGGAGACCCGGTGCCCAGCGGCGGATGGTATCGTGCGAGGCGGGGTGCGGGCTCGCCCACGTCGGGCGGCCGCGCGGGAGGAGCGAACGATGAGGAAGATGCTCGCTGGGTTGGGGTTGGCGCTGGTCGGGGCGATCGCGGGGTGCGGGAACCCGCCCGGGGTCGTCGGCGACGAGTGCGTGGAAGGCGCGGACTGCGACACGGGGCTCTCGTGCTTCAACCGGCCCGGGGCCGCGGTGACCCCCGTGTGCATGCAGGACTGCGATCCCGCGGCGAGCCCGCTCTGCGCGGACGGGACGGTCTGCCTGGAGCGCGTCGGCGGCGGCGCGGGCGTCTGCTACCTCGGAGGCACCGGCGCGAACGGGAGCGCGTGCACCGGCGCGACGGACTGCCTGGCCGGCTCCATCTGCGTGGACGCGGGCGCCGGGACGGTGTGCGCGACCGCGTGCATCGTCGGCGATGGGTCGCAGTGCGCGACGGGAGAGACCTGCTCGGCGCTGACGAGCGGCGGGGGGTTCTGCCAAGCCGCGCCGTGAGCGACCACGGCTTGCGCGGGCGCGGCCGGCGCGTCTAGATGCGCCCCGTGTCCGACGTCGATCCGCACATCCACCTGTGGGACGTGAGGAAGAACGATCGCCCCGTGCGACCGCTGGTGCGGCTCCTCGGGTGGAACCGCCGGCTCCTCGTGGGCGCCGCGAAGCTCGCGTTCCCGAAGGACCTCATCGCGTTCTTCACCGACGACAACTACGTCATCGTCGATCACCTGCCGGAGGCGTACCTGGCGGACGCGCGGCCCGCCGGCGTGTCGCGCTTCGTGCACATCCAGGCCGGGTGGAGGGACGCTCGGCCGCTCGATCCGGTGGGGGAGACCGAGTGGCTCGAGGGGCTGCGGCGCGGGGGCGCGGAGGCGCTCGCGGGGATCGTCGCGTACGCGGATCTGCGCCTCGGCGAGCGCGTCGGCGAGGTGCTCGACGCGCACCTCGCCGCGAGCGCGGCGGTCCGCGGCGTGCGCTACATGCTCGCGTGGCACGACCACCCGATGGTGCACTCCTTCGCGCCGGCGCCGCGGCTCGCGCGAGACGCGACCTGGCGGCGAGGCTTCGAGGCGCTCATCGACCGCGGCCTCTCGTTCGACGCGTGGGTCTATCACTCGCAGCTCGCCGACGTCGCTGCCCTCGCGCGCGACTACCCCGACGCGCGCATCGTCCTCTGTCACGCGGGGACGCCCGTCGGCGCGCTCGGCCCGTTCCACGGCGTCGGCGCGAGCGCCGGCGAGCGCGCGCGGATCGTCGGCGCGTGGCGCGAGGGGATGGCCGCGGTCGCGGAGCAGCCCAACGTCTCCTGCAAGATCTCCGGGCTCGGAATGCCGGTCGTCGGGCTCGGCTACCACGCGCGCGCCGCGCCTCCGTCGGTGGACGAGCTCGCCGAGGCGATCGCGCCGCTCGCGGGTGGAGCCCTCGACGCGTTCGGCGTGGAGCGCTGTATGTTCGGGTCCAACTTCCCCGTGGACAAGGTCTCGGTGGACTTCGCCACGCTGTGGGCCGCGTACCGCGCGATCGCCGCCGACCGCGGCGCCGATGCGCGGATGCTCTTCGCGGACAACGCCACGCGCTTCTATCGCCTCGAGTGAGCAGGGGGCCGTGGGCTTGGTTGTCGCGGCGGCCCTGCTAGACCCCGGGCGCGGTGCCCCTCCCCTGGTTCAAGCCCGAGCCCGTCGCGATCCCGCTGCCGGAGCTCGGGCCGTTGCCGGAGAACCTGTACGTGCACCCGTTCGGGGCGCTCGTCGCGGCGGGCGTCCTGATCGGGGCGAGCGTGGCGTCGCGCCGGGCGCGTCAAGAAGGATTGCACCCCAAGGTGCTCGGCGAGATGGCCGCCTACGTGCTCATCGGCGGCTTCGTCCTGGGGCACGTGCTCGACGCGGTCTTCTATCACTGGGAGGTCGTGCGCGAGCGGCCGTGGTTCGTGCTCGAGCTGTGGAACGGGCTCTCGAGCTTCGGCGGGTTCGTCGGCGCGATCGCGGGCGGGCTGTTCTGGCTGTGGCGACGGGGGTACCCGCTGCTCCCGTTCGCCGATCTCACGTCGTGGGCGTTCCCCTTCGGCTGGCTCTTCGGGCGGCTCGGGTGCTTCGTGGTCCACGATCACCCCGGCGCGGTGACGGACTTCCCGCTCGCCGTCGCGGACTACCACGTGAGCGGCATGAGCCCGCCCTGGCTCGTGCGGCACGACCTCGGGCTCTACGAGGTGTTCTGGTGCCTCGCGGTGATCCCGCTCTTCCTCTGGCTCGGGCGGACGCCGCGGCCGCGCGGCTTCTACGCGGCGCTCCTGCCGATGCTCTACGCGCCGATCCGCTTCGGGCTCGACTTCCTCCGCGCGACGGACGTCCCCAACGGCGATCCGCGGATCCTCCTCGGGCTCACGCCCGGGCACTACGGCGCGATCCTCCTCTTCGCGATCGGCGTCGGGGCCTGGCTCCACGTGCGGCGCGCGCCGCGCCACGCGCTGCCGCGGGACGTCCGCTGGACCGCCGAGGACGAGGGCCGCCCGGACCCGCGGACCGTGGCCGAGCTGCTGCCGCTCATCGGCCAGCCCCGCGGGCCGATCCGCGTCGAGGCGCCCGAGCTGAGCGCGACGCGCGTCGCGCGCTGGCCCGGGGGCGTGCTCGTGATCGACGCGCGCGACGCGGAGGGGCTCGAGGCGCTCGCGGCGGAGCTCGCCGCCCTCGGCCCCGCGGCGCACCACGTGTGGCGGGTGCGCGAGGCGAGCGAGCCGCTGCGCGCGCTGGTCGCGGCGCAGCCGGCGACGACGCGGGACGTCGCCGTGGTCGAGGACGCCGCGCTCGCGGGACCGCTCGCGGAGGCGCTCGGCCTCGCGGTGTGGGTCGGGACCGAGGACGCCGAGCCGTGGGCGATCGTGGAGCGTGACGACGGCGGCGTGGTGTTCGGGATGCTCGGCGCGCCCGCCGCGGGGTGAAGGGGCGCGGGCCTCGACGTATCCTCCGTCGAGGATGGCGGGCACGAGACCACTCTTGAGCGGCGCGGCGATGTCGCTGCTCGTGCACGCGGTCGCGACCGTCGTCCTCTTCACGCTCCCCGCCGCGCGCTCCCCCCGCAAGGACCCGCTCTTCGAGAAGCGCTCGCGCCTCGTGGACGTCGACGCGGTGGAGGCGCCCGCGGGGGGGCCGGCGCGCGCGCGGGGGAGCGTCGCGCACGCGGCCGCGATCGCCGAGGCGGGCGGCTCGACCGCGCGCCAGAACGTCGACGCGCGCGACCCCGGCGAGGGCGGCGACGCCACGGGGGCGCTCGTCGGCATCCGCCTGTTGATCCACGACGACCGCGTGCTGCTGTTCGACTCGCCGCTGAACAACGTCGCGGCCGCCCAGCTGCAGCGCCTCCGCACGGCGCGCGATCGGGCCACCCTCGAGCGGCGGCGCGCCACGCCGAACCCCGCCGATCAGCCGTTCCTCGCGTCGGGCGACGGCGAGCACCGCGAGCGCCGCCCGACGAGCGCGGCGGACGCGCGCGCGGGGGCGCGGATCGCGCCGGTCGCAAGCGTGCAAGGTAACTTGCCCTCGGTGGATCGCGAGGGGGGCGACGCCGCGGGCGGCGCGGGCGCGGTGCGCGGGAGCCCGGGCGCGTCGGCGGCGAGCGCGGGGCCGCGCGGGACCGCCGAGGCGAGCCCCGGGCAGGGGATCCTCGACGGGCGCGGCGAGCGCGCGAGCGAGCGCGCGCGCGTCGCGTTCGGGCGGCCCGCCGTGGACGAGGGCCCCGCCGCCACCGTCGCGGAGGCCTCGGACTCCCGCGTCCGCGACGATCAGGACGCCGAGCAGCTCGCCGGCTCGCTGATGCAGTCGTGGGTCGACGCCACCGCGCGCACGAGCCGCACCGAGGGCCCCGGGCGGGGCGGCGTGTCGGGCGCGGGCGCGCCCGGCTCGGGGGGGGGACCCGCGAGGGCGGCCGCGCGTCGGCGTGCGGCCCTGGCGACGGGCGCTACGCCGCGCTCGACACGAGCGACGCGCGCTACCGGCGCTGGGTCCTCGAGAGCCGCCGCAGGGTGCACGACGCCTTGCAGTACCCGCGGGAGCGCGCGCTCGCGATGGACCAGGGCACGACGATCTACGCGATCGAGGTCTCGCGCGACGGCCGGCTCCACGGCGACCCGCGCCTCGTGCGCTCGAGCGGCTTCCCCGACCTCGACCACGCCGCGCTGGCCGCGATCCGCTCGGCGACGCCGTTCTCAGCCGTCCCCGACGACCTCGCGCCGGGCCTCGCCCGGATCCCGATCCGATTGCCCATCGAGTTCTCGAACCCGATGGTCCAGTGACGTCGACGGGAGCGGAATCGGTGGCGAGGTCACCGGACCGGGATCCGCGAGCCCGGATCGAGGTCGTCCCCGATACCACGCCCTCGCCTCGCCCTCGACGCGCGGCGCCCCGAGCTCGCGCCGCGCGCCGAGGACCCCGAGAGCTCAGCGCCTCTTGGTCACGAGCTTCAGCAGCGTCGCCCGCACCTTCGAGAGCGCATCCATCGCCCGCTCGTCTGGCACGAGGTACCCGAGGGCCACGCCGACATCGAGGCAGGCGATCACCTCGGTGGCCGACCCGAGCGCCGTCCGCAGGCGAAGCGTGCGGTTCCCGCCCGCGAGCCCCATCGACTCCCCGATGTTCAAGTGCATGCTGGTCAGCGCCCGCCGCGCCTGCCGCGCCAGATCCGCATCGTGCCGTGCGATCTCCGTGATCCGCGCCCCGACCACCCGCACCGTCTCGAGCGACACCCCGTAGAGCCGGAAGGTGAACCGCGGACCGTTCTGAACGTTCTCCATGAGAGAGTCTCCTTTCGCCCGCG
>JAYRVK010000176.1:0-1903 GCA_041918555.1 Sandaracinaceae bacterium | reverse complement strand
GGCCCGACCCCGGTCTCGCTCCGCCCGTCGCGAGCCTGCGGCGCAGTCTCGCGCCGTCTCTCCGAGCCCTTCGGTCTCGGCGAGCGCGCTTCGCGCGGTCGTCATGGCGGCGCCCGCGCGGTGCTCCGTGGCAAGCGCGTCGCGGTGGTCGACGACTCGATCGTGCGCGGCTCCGGATCTCGTCGCCGGCGACGCGCTGGCCCTGCTTCTACGGGATCGACACGCCGCGGCGCAGAGAGCTCATCGCGTCGAGCCACTCGGTCGAGGAGATGGGGCGCTACATCACCGCGGACTCGCTCGGCTACGTGAGCCTGTCGGGCCTGCGCGCGGCGAGCGGCGACTACGCAGATGCCGCTCCTCGGCGTGTAGCGCGCTGAGATCTCTGGGAGGCGAGACGTGCGCCCGCATCGCGGGCACGAACGATTCCTCCTCGTCTCCTCGCCTCCCGATCTCTCGGCGGATCGATCGCGCGCGCTCACGAGTCGAGGGATCGATCGCGCGCGCTCACGGGTCGAGGGCTCGTCGGCTCGGCGTCGCGCCGGGAGTCGGGGAGGGCAGGAGGCGAGGAGGCGCGCCCGCATCGCGGCCGTAGTCGTCTCCCTCGGGTGCGCCGCGTGTACTAGCCGCCGGGCTCGAGCTCGGCCGCCCCGAAGATCGTCTGGACCTCGAGCGCGATCGCGCGCGCGATCTCGGCGTCGAGCTCGAAGAGCCCGGGCGCGATGCGCTCGATGTTGCGCTTGTAGACGAAGATGCGGCCGACGCGATCGGGCTGGGTCGGCTCGGAGATCGCGTCGAGGAGCACGAGCGCCCGCGGGTCCGCGCCCTCGGCGACGATCTCCGCGCCCGGGAGCTCGGTGACCACCACCAGCGCGCCCTCGATCACGCGCGAGATCTCCTCGGGCAGCGTCGCGAGCGCGGTCTGGACGCGGCGCTCGAACTGGTCGGTGGGGATCGTCCACGGCGGCGCCTCGCCCGCGCCGTCGAGCTCGCGCGACTGCAGGAACGCGATCAGCGCGCCGGTCGGGTCCTGCTTCGCCTCGCGCGCGAGGGCGAGGAAGTAGAAGGCGTCGGAGGTCGGCGGCGTGTCGTGCGTCGCCGCCTCGAGGAGCTCCATCGCCGCGTCGACCTCGCCGACGTCGAGGAGCGCGCGGCCCACCGCGGTGCCGAGGCGCGGGTTCTCGAAGGGCCCCGCGGGGAGATCGCGCACCACGCTCGAGGCCGAGACGCGGTCGCCCTTCGCCATGTGGATGTCGATCTCGAGGAGCATCGTGTCGGCGAGCTCGTCCGGCGTGCCGTCCTCCTGCAGCCAGTCGAGCGCCTCGCGGACCAGCTCGAGCGCGCCGTCGAGATCCCCGACCGGGTGGATGAGGAGCTCGGCCGCGTTGAGCATCGCCTCGACGTAGCTCTCGTCGAGCTCGAGCGCGTGGCGGTAGTGCTCGAGCGCCTCCTCGGTCCGGCCCTCGGCGTGGAAGATGTAGCCGATGAGGTTGTGCGCCTCGGGCGAGGTCTCGTCGAGCTCGAGCGACTTCTCCGCCGAGAGCATCGCGCCGCCGAAGTCGCCGCGCGAGACGAGGTCCCATCCGCGATCGAGGTGCGCGGAGAGCTGGCTCATGGGCGCGTCGGGGGGCTCGGTCATGACGGTCCGGCGAAGGTGCAGGGCTTTACGCGCATGAATGCCGGCGTCAAGCCGGTGCCGTGTCATCCTGGCGGCGTGCATCGGGTCCGCTCGCTCGCGCAGTGCGCCGCTCCGCTCGGGGCGCTCGCCGCCGCGGGCTGCCTCGCGCTGACCCCCGCGCCGGACGGCCCCGTGTCCTTCGGCGCGACGAACCAGGGCGTGCTGTGGAACGGCCGCGCGCTGCCCGATCGCGGCCCCGGCTACGTGCGCGCGCGCCCCGGCGAGGCG
>JAYRVK010000175.1:0-16479 GCA_041918555.1 Sandaracinaceae bacterium | reverse complement strand
GCCCGCGCGGGCGGTCGAGCTGGCGAAGTACGGGCCGCCGCCGCCGCTCTGGCTCGAGGGGCCGTACGCGGTCGCGGTGCTGGGGCGCCGCCGCGCGCTGCGCCGGCGCCTGCCCGAGCTCCGGCGCGTGCGCGACGCGGCCGCGACGGATCTCGAGCAGGCCGCCCTCGACCTCGGCCGCGCCGTGCACGATGAGCGGGCCCACCCCCGCGCCCCGGAGCTCGGCGGGACGCTTCGGCGGGCCGACGCGGCGAAGAAGCTCACCGCGGGTCACGAGGCGGAGCTCGCGCAGGCCCGGTCCGCGGCCCGCGATCGCGTGCTCGAGATCGAGCGATCGATCGAGGCCTGGGAGCAGGACGCGCGCCCGCTCCGCGCGCGCGCGCGCGAGCTCCAGGCCGAGGTCGTCGTCTTCCAGCAGGACTTCGAGGCCGCGTCGCGCGCGATCCGCGAGGCCGCGGCCGCGCTCGACGCGCTGGCGCGCGAGGGGGGCGGCGACGTCAACCGCCGGATCGAGCTCGAGGCGACGCGCACGCTCCGCAAGGCCGACGCGGACGCCGCGCTCCGCGCGATCGACGCGCGCACGCCCGAGCTCACCGCGCGCGAGGCCGAGGCCGCCGCGCTCGCGCGGTCCGTGGCCGAGGCCCGGGAGGAGATCGCGGAGGTCGCGGCGACGCTCGCGCAGACCGAGGCCCGGGTGGCGCGCGAGGCCGCGAGCGGGCGGGAAGCCTATTTGGCCGCGCTCCGCGAGCTCGCCGACGAGGCGGTCCAGCGGCGGCTGGATCGCGTGATCGCGCCGCAGGCCGCGCGCAAGGCGCGGGTCTACTACGACACGTACGCGTCGCACGCGCGCGAAGTCGAGATGCACGAGCTCGCGCTCACCCTCGATCACCCGCGCTCGGTGCGGCGGGGTCTGGCCGCGCTGGCCGCGCTGGCCGTCGCGATCTTCGGGGGGCTGGTCTACCTGGTCGCGCGCTGAGGCGACCCTCGAAACGCGCGACGCCGGGCCGCGCGAAGCGACCCGGCGTCGTCGTGTGGGGTGCTGCCGCGAGAGCGGCGCGCCCCCTGGGATCAGGCCGCGCCGAGCTGCGCCCAGTCGTCGACCGAGAGGGTGCCGCCGGTCATCGACTCGATCTCGCTCGCGTTCGGGACGACCGAGAACTCGACGTAGTCGTGCAGACCCGCCGTCGCCGCGTGCAGGGTGTGCGGCTGGACGAGGCGGATCGAGGTGATCCGGCCCTGGCGGATGCGGTACTGGAAGTTCTGCTCGATCGCGCCGGTCTCGTGGTGACGGTGGAAGAAGTTGAGGGTGAGGTCGATGTTCTTGTTCATGCGCGCCGCCTCGAAGAGGAACGGCGTGCTCTTGCCCACGCGGACCTGGAAGGTCGCCGGGTCCCACACGCGGTGACCGGTCGACTGGCTGGAGCCGTGCATGCCCTGCTGGCCGGTGCGGAGCGCCACGCTGAACTCGCTGCACTCGAGCATCGCGGCTACATCCGTGCCGCCCTGGACGTTCTGGGTGGTGTCCTCGCCGAAGAGCACCGGAGCATCCTCACCCGCCGCCTTGAGCGCAAGATTACTATTGAAGGCCATGGTCGCGTTCTCCCTTGTTGGTGGTTGGCGTCCCGAAGGACCGGGGCAGGATAACCATCGAGGCTCCGTTGGGAACCCCTAAGATTTCCTTCGGGGTTACGGCGAGCCCTCGGGGGGTCTGCCGCGCTGGCGCTCGATGGCGTCTCGGAGGGCCTCCGCGTCCATCGCCTGGACGCTGCGCAACAGCTCGGCCACGAGCTCCTTCTCGGAGCGTTTCTTCCCGATCTCGACCCGCGCGTCCAGCATGGGAAACAGCGAGTCGCGCGTGGTCTCGGGCAGCACGTTCTCGAGGTACTCGAGCGCCGTCCCCCGCAGCTGCCGGTCGTCGCCCGAGAGCGCGAAGAGCGCGAGCCGGAGCGGCTGCGGGTCGTACGCGAGGCTCAGGAGCGTGAAGACGTGCTCCACGCTGCGGTGCACGCGGTCGCGGTCGGCCTTGGCCTCGAGGAGCGGCGTCCCGTCGTCGTCGTCGTCGAGGAGGCGTCGCTTGTCCCAGATCGAGCGGCTCTTGCTGAGCTCGTAGGCCACGCGCTCGAGCACGCGCTCGCGGGTCGGGCGCCGGCTCGGGTCGCGATCCGCGATCCGCGCGAGGGCGATCCCGCACCGGTAGCGCACCTCGAAGTACTCGTCGTCGAGCCCGTGATCGAGCCCTCGCGCGCCGGCCTCGCTGGCGCACGCCTGCAGCACCCGGGGGAGGCGGCGCCGGATCGCGAAGGGCTGATCCGGATCGGTGAGCGCGTCGACGAGCGGCTCGACCGCGTCGTCGGCGTGCGGGCGCAGCGCCTTGACCGCCGCGTGGTACACGTCCCGCCGCGCGAGCAGCGCGATCACGAAGGGGACGAGGCGCGGGTCGAGCGGCGCGACGTCGATCACCTCGCGGATCTCGGCCGCCGTGCCCTGCCGGAGGCGGCGCACCGCCTCGTGGATCGGGTCGTCCGCGGGCGCGTCGATCCCGTCGAGCGCTCTGGGGGGGATCGAGCCCGGATCGGGGCCGTCGAACGACGCGGCGGTGACGCGATCGCCGTAGGACTCGTGCGCGGCGATCTGCTCGAAGAGGGCCTCGCGATCGAGCCCGAGCGTCGAGAGGGTCTGCAAGGTGGCTTGCTGTAGCTCGGCGGCGCCGAGCGGCGAGTCGCTCTCGAGGCGGGCCTCGAGCTGCGCGACGTAGCCGCGGTGCAGGCGGCGCGAGACCCAGAGGCTCGCGAGCGCGGTGATCGCCGCGGCCGCGAGGACGGTGGAGCTCTCGAGGCCCGCCGGCATCAGCGCCAGGATCGCGATCGTCGCGACGCTGCCGAGCGCGTCCCCGATCCGATTGCCGGCCACGTCGATCAGCGCCTTGGTCGGCCGCTTCTGCCGCGGCGCGACCGGGGTGTAGAGCAGCTCGTACCCGCTCCGGAACACGCTGTTCGCGACGACGAGCTCCGAGGCGCGCGCGACCACCACGGTGGCGAGCTTGGTCAGGCCCGTCGCGACCGTCGCGGTGATCAGGACCACGAACGGGAGCGTCGCCGCGGAGCCGGCCACGCCGAGGCGCTCGAGCGCCTGCTTCGCGAGCCCGAGCTGCAAGAGCAGCGAGAGCACCGCGGCCGCGACGTGGAAGAGGGCGAAGAAGCTCAGGAGCTCCGTCGAGCCCTGCTCGAAGTGCGCGGCGGCCTCGGCCTTGAACGAGAAGTCCAGCAGCGCGGCGCTGATCGCGGTCAGGACCACGAGGGCCGAGAGATCGCGCAGGTACGGCGCGCGGCGCAGGATCGCGAGGGCGTTGCCCGACGACACCTCGGGGGCGTGGTGGCGCGGGAGGCCGCCGATGCTCGCGACCCCCGCGGCGGCCATCGCGTTGAGCACGCCGAGCACGATGAGCATCGAGTTCGTGTCGAACAGCGAGCCGACGCGCTCGGCGAGGAGGCCTCCCGCGACCCCCCCGAACGTGGCGCCGGTCCCGATGCGGCCGATCATCTGCTTGGCGCTGTGCGGATCGAAGCGCTCGTTGACGACCGACCAGAACCCGCTGATCACGAGGGCGCCGAAGAGCGCGGTGTGGAGGAAGAGCACCACCGCGACCGGCCGCGGGGCCGCGTCCGCGAAGGCGTACTCGACGAAGTAGAGGACGCCGCTCACCGCGAACGACGCGGGCACGACGCGGGCGGGGCCCAGGCGCGCATACGCACGCGCGGCCAGCAGCACCGCCACGAGCGAGGCGACGGCGGAGGCGATCACGACCTGCGGCAGATCGCTCACCTCGAACGACGAGAGGAAGAGGGCGTCGCGCGTGGCCTTGCTCCCGACCTGCTGCGCGATCATCAGCGCGGCCGAGACGAGCGCGAAGAACGCCGCTCGTCGGTCTGCCCGATCGCGGGGATCCTCGGCCACCGCGGGAGGATACCCGTATCCTCGGTGGGATGCCGCGCATGCTTGAGGAGCGGGAGCTGATCGTGGCCTCGCACAACCCCGGCAAGGCGGCCGAGGTGGTGGTTCTCCTCGCGCCGCTCGGGATCCGGGCGCGCCTCGCGAGCGAGCTCGGGCTCGAGGAGCCGGAAGAGGACGGGGACACGTTCGCGGCCAACGCGGCGATCAAGGCGCGCGCCGCGGCGCGCGCGTCGGGCCGGCCTGCGCTCGCGGACGACTCGGGCCTCGTGGTGCCGGCGCTCGACGGCGCGCCCGGCGTGCGCTCGAGACGCTGGTCGCCGACCGGCGACTTCGCGGAGGCGATGGCCCGCCTCCACGCGGCCCTCGGCGATCGGCCGCGCGACGCGGAGATGGTCTGTGCGCTCGCGCTCGCATGGCCGGACGGGCACGTCGAGAGCTTCGAAGGCCGCGTGCCCGGCGCGCTCGTGTGGCCGCCGCGCGGCGCGCTCGGCTTCGGGTACGAGCCGATGTTCACGCCCGACGGGGCGGCGAGGACCTACGGCGAGACGCCCCGCGCGGAGAAGCACCGCGACGATCCGCGGGCCCGCGCCTTCGCGAAGCTCGCCGCGGCGTGCCTACCTCACAGGCAGTAGCCGTACTCGACGCTGCCGACGACCGCGGGGGTCCCGAAGGGCTCGCAGAACGTGAAGCCCGTGCACTCGCTGCCGAGCGGGTAGGTGCACCATCGGTAGCAAGTGCCCGAGCCGCAGAAGAGGCCGGGACCGCACTCGTCCATCACGCAAGGGTCGCCCTCGCCCGCGGTCCCCGCCGGCCGGCAGCCGGTGAACACGCGCCCTGCGCCCATGGACTCTTCGAAGATCGCGCACCCCATCGAGGCGGGACAGCCCACTCCGGGCGCGGCGGGGTCGCAGTCCGCGGTGCACAGCCGGACGCCCGGGATGGCCGCGCCCGTGCCGTCGTCGAGCTCGAGCAGGCAGAGCGAGCCCGCGCCGCCGGGGCAGTCCGCGTCGGTGCCGCAGAACCGCGAGCAGAAGCCGCTCGCGGCCGTCCCGATGCACAGCATGCCGGCCTGGCACGCGGTCGCGCCCGAGCACGCCTGACCCTCCGCCTCGGGTCCGGGCGTCCCGCACACTCGGGTCGCGCCGCTCAGGTAGCAGCCCTGGCCCGCGGAGCACCCGCACTGCGGCGAGACCAGCCGGCAGGGGCTCTCGCTGCAGCTCCCGCCGCCCGCGTCGAAGCCGGGCGGGGGGGGGCCCGCGTCGAAGCCGGGCGGGGGGGGGCCCGCGTCGAAGCCGGGCGGGGGGGGGCCCGCGTCGAAGCCCGGTGGGGGGGGCATGCCCGAGTCCATCAGCGCGACGCCGCCGCCGTCGCCGGTCCCCGCGCCGCGCGCGCACCCTGCGATGCTCGCCGCCGAGGCCGCCGCCACGACCACGAAGGTGAAGAAGAAGGCTCGTTCCATGCTCGCTCCGACCGGCTGCTCTTTAGGACGGTCGGCGGGGAGGTTCAAGACGACCCGGATCCCCGCGCCCCGCCTTGCTACCATCCGCCGCGCGTGAAGCGCTATCAGGCCGAGGCGGAGCGGATCATCGACGCGCCGCGCGATCTCGTCTGGGCGGTCGTGTCGGACACGAATCGCGCCGATCGCGCGCTCGGCCTCGCGCCGGCCACGTACCGCTGGGGCGCCGACGACGAGGGCCGCCGCGTGCGCGTGGCGGCCGCCTCCGAGCTCGGCGTCGCGCTCGAGTGGATCGAGCCGCCCTACCAGTGGATCGAGGGGAGGGTCGTCCAGGGCCGGCGCCGCTTCGTGAAGGGACCCGTGTCGCGCGCGGGCTTCGAGGCGCGCCTCGACGACGCGGAGGGGCACACGACCCGGCTCTGGGCGAAGGCCTGGATGGAGACCGGCGGCGTGATCGGGTTCTTCGGCGGGCCCGTGCAGCAGCTGAAGTTCCGGCGCGGCCTCGCGCGCTACTTCGACGCGATCGAGGCGCTCTTCACCGAGGCCGACGCGAGCGGAGCCGAGGATCCGGGCCAGCCCGCGGCCGTGCGCATCAAGCGCCTGCTCGGCCAGACCGCGGACGAGGTCACCCTCGGTCCGCGGACGGAGCCCAACCGCGTGCTCCTCGAGCGTCGTGCGCAAGCCTTGTTGCAGGGCTCGGTCGATCCCGTGGTCGCTCGGCGCATCGTCGCGCACCTCGCGGACCGGCCCGACGAGGAGGTCCAGCAGATGCGGCCGTTCGAGCTCGCCGCGCGCTGGGGGCTCGACCGGCGCGCGGTGCTGCGCGGGTTCCTCCACGCCACCGTCGCGGGGCTCTGCGACCTGCGCTGGCAGGTGAACTGTCCGGTGTGTCGGGTCGGCGCTGCGGTGGTGGAGGGCCTCTCGGCGGTCGGCGAGTCGACGCACTGCGACGCGTGCGAGATCGACTTCGGGACGGACTTCGGGCAGCACGTCGAGGCGGTGTTTCCGTCGAACCCCGCGATCCGACCGGTCATCACCGCGCTCTACTGCGCGTCGAGCCCCGCGTTCCTCCCGCACGTCCTCGCGCAGCTCGAGCTCGCGCCCGGCGAGGTGCGCGACGAGCCGATCGAGCTGCCCCGCGGCTCGATCCACGCGCGCGTGCTCAAGCGCAAGGGCGGTGCGCACGCCGACCTCGACCCCCCCCCCGCCACGCTCCGCCTCACCGTGGGCGCGGCGGGGCTCGCGCTCGCGAGCGATGGCGAAGCCACCGGGGACGCCTCGACCCTGCGCCTGGCCAACGAGACGGACGCGGTGGCGACGGTGCTGATCGAGCGCGCGGGCTGGAGCGCCGACGCGGTGCTCGGGAGCGTCGTCGCGAGCTTCCCGGACTTCCTCGATCTGTTCGCCACCGAGGCGCCCGCGTCCGGCGCGGATCTGCGGGTCGGGCACCTCGCGCTCCTCTTCAGCGACCTCGTCGGCTCGACGGCCCTCTACGAGCGCGTCGGCGACGCGCGCGCGTTCGCGATCGTCGAGGGGCACTTCCGCCTGATGGCCACGGCGATCGACGCGCACCAGGGCGCGATCGTGAAGACGATGGGCGACGCGGTGATGGCGACGTTCCCGTCGCTCGCCGAGGCGGTCGCGGCGGCGCGCGCGATGATCGAGGCGCACGACGCGGCGCACCGCGACGGCGACCTCGGCGTGAAGATCGGCGTCCACGCGGGCCCGTGCCTCGCGGTGCGCGCGAACGATCGCCTCGACTTCTTCGGGACGACCGTGAACATGGCCGCGCGCCTGCAGGCCAAGGCCGAGGCGAGCGAGCTCGTGCTCACCGCCCAGGCCTACGAGCTCCCGGAGATCGACGCGCTCGTGGGTGCCTTTCCCACGCGCCGCTTCGAGGCGGACCTCAAGGGCATCGAGGAGCGCCAGCGCCTCGTCGGCGTTCAGCTCGCCGGCGCGACGAGCGGCTGAAGCTCGCCCGACTCGAACATCTCCACGAGGATGTCCGAGCCGCCGATCAGCTTCCCCTTCACGTAGAGCTGCGGGAAGGTCGGCCAGTTGCCGAATTCCTTCATCCCCTGCCGGACCTCCATGTCCTCGAGGATGTTGAAGGTCTCGAACTGCGCGCCGCAGCGCCGCAGCACCTCGACGGCCGTCGCGCTGAAGCCGCACGCGGGGAAGCTCTTCGTCCCCTTCATGAAGAGCACGTTCGGGTGGCTGTCGACGATCGCTTGGATCCGGTTCTTGAGGGCCTCGTCCATGGGTCTACTCCTGCCTCTCGGACCACGCCTCGGGCGTGGCCGTGACCATCGTCAGCGCGTGCACCGGGCCGCTCATCAGGTCGCCGAGCGCCGCGTACACCGCCTGGTGCTGCTGGATGCGGTTCTTGCCCGCGAAGGCGGTGCTCACGATCACCGCGCGATAGTGGTCCTTGGTCCCCGTGAGATCCTCGAGCTCGAGGTGGGTCACCCCACCGAGCCGCTCGCGGATGCGCTGCTCCACCACGTCGGGCTCCACCATGCACGCAGCACTAAGGCGGTCGTCTCGCGGTGTCAACGGTCGGCTATCCTCTGTCGCGTGGCTGCCGACGCCCCCGGCGTGGTGGAGCGGATCAAGGCCCGCGTCGAGGGGATCCGCCTCTACTTCTACCGAGCGCTCTGGGAGATCGACGAGGTGTCGCTCTCCGGGCCGCGCCGCGTCGTGCTCGCGATCGCGCGGCTCGTGTTCGTCACGATCGACGCGTTCTTCCGCGAGCGCCTGCAGATGCGCGCGGCGGCCCTCGCGTTCTTCACGCTCCTCAGCGTCGTGCCGGCGGCGGCCCTCGTCTTCAGCGTCGCGAAGGCCTTCGGCGCCTACGACCTGCTCCTCGAGGAGACGGTCCACCCGCTCATCGAGGAGACCTTCCCCGACGTCCAGGCGCCGGGCACCCCCGAGGGGGTTCGCGCGCTCCGCACCACGCTCGATCGGCTCGTCGAGCTCGTCGGCACGACGGACGTGTTCGGCCTCGGGCTGATCGGGCTCCTCGTCCTCGCGATCACGATGCACCGCCTGCTCCGCCACTCGGAGCAGTCCTTCGACGCGATCTGGGGCTTCGAGGGCGCCCGCAGCTTCGCCCGCCGCCTGCCGAGCTACCTCGTCGTCATCGCGTTCACGCCGCTCGCGCTGACGTTCGCGTCCACCATCACCGCCGCGCGGCAGGGCCAGCCGATCATGGCGGCGGTGGACGCGTGGCTCCACGTGCCGCTGCTCGTCGACGTGTTGGTGCTCGCGGTCCCGCCGCTCCTCGTGTGGCTCGCGCTCCTGCCGGTCTACGTGCTCTTGCCGAGCGCGCGCGTGCGGCGCCGCTCCGCGATGCTCGGCGCGCTCGTCGGCGGGCTCGCCTGGTATCTGCTCCAGATCGGGCACGTGGCCTTCCAGATCGGCGTAGCGCGGCAGAACGCGCTCTACTCGGGGTTCGGCGCGTTCCCGATCTTCCTCGTGTGGCTCCACCTCTCGTGGGTGTGTGTCCTCCTAGGGGCGCAGATCGCCGCGGCGCACCAGAACGCCCCGACGCTCCGGCAGCTCGCGCGCGTGAACCTGTCCGATCACGTGTTCCAGGCGGTCGCGCTCCGCGCGATGACCCTGCTCCCCGACGAGGGCGAGACGCTGCGCGTGCTGGCGCGGGACGTGGGCGTGGGGGTCGAGCCGCTGCGCGACGTGCTCGACCTGCTCGTCGGCCACGGGCTCCTCGTGCGGCGCGGCGGCGCATACGACCCGCGCTACCTCCCGGCCACCGACCTCGCGACGGTGCGCGTGGCCACCGTGATCGAGGCGCTCGGCCGCCGGAACCACGACGCGGCGATGCCGTGGGACGCGGCGGAGCGCACGGTGACCGAGGTGCTCGAGAAGCTGCACGACGCGGTCGAGTCCTCGGCGCACAACCGCACGATCGGCGAGCTGCGGCGCCGCGCATCGAGCGACGACGAGATGTGATAGCGTCACCGCAGCCAAGGGGGAACGATGCGACGCGCGCTGATGCTGAGCCTGCTCCTCTGCGCCGGTTGCGGCGGGGGCGGCGACACGACCGCCGAGACGACCGAGGACGAGACGACCGGGGACGAGACCGTGGCCCCGGAGCCCGAGCCGGAGCCCGAGCCGGAGCCCGAGCCCGAGCCGCAGCCCACCTCGGGCCCCGCGCAGCTCACGGTGACCAACAGCGTGGGCAACGCGGCGGGTGGCGGCACCGTTCAAGTCCTCGACGAGCACGGCGAGGTGGTGGCCGAGGGGAGCTCGGGGCAGACGTTCGACGTGACGTCCGGCAGCTATCGCGTGCGCGGGACGATCACCGACGCGGCGGTCCTGATCGACACGCCGACCCACGAGCTCGACGGCTACGTGACCGTGCCGCCCGGCGAGACCACGACCGCGCAGATCAACTTCCCGGTCGCGCACATCCTCTTGCGGGTGCGCCGCGCGGGTCGCGACGTGCCGCGCTGGACGCTCGAGATCGCGCGCGACGGGCGCGAGGGCGGTCAGACCCTGCGCCTCGAGCCGTCGACCGAGCACATCCCGATCACGCCGGGGCGCTACTCCGGGACGCTGCGCACGGGAGGGCAGGAGATCGCGGTCAGCGGGCTCATCTTCCAGGGCGGCGCGCGCATGACGGTGCCCGTCAACGTGAATTGACGTCGTACGGGGGGGATCACTCGCGGCGGCCGAGCACGCGCTTGGTGCCGGAGCCAGGGCGCGCGCGCCGGCGCGCCGCCGCGCGGGCCGCGACCTCGCCGAGCGCGGCGCGCGCCTCCGGGCCGCCCTCGAGGTGCGCCGCGAGCGCGCGCACGGTCGGGAAGCGGAAGATGTCCGTCATCGAGAGCGGTGCGTCGATCACGGCGCCGAGCTCGCGGTGCAGCCGCACCGCGAGGAGCGAGTGGCCGCCGAGGTCGAAGAAGTTGTCGGAGCGCCCGACCCGGGGGACGCCGAGGACGCGCTGCCAGACGCCCGCGATCCTCTCCTCGAGCGGGCTCTCTGCGGGCGCCGAGGTCTCGGCCGCGGCGACGTCGGCCGGATCGGGGAGCGCGGCGCGATCCACCTTGCCGTTCGGGGTGAGCGGGAGCCGCGGCAGCAAGACGACTTGCGCCGGGATCATGTACGCGGGCAGGCGCGCGCCGAGCGCGCGCTTGAGCGCTCCCGGCTCGAGCGCCGCGCTCCCCGCGACGTAGCCGACGAGGCGCGGCTCGCTCCCGTCGCCCGGATCGCGGGCGACCAGCACGGCCGCCGCGACCCCGGGCTGCTCCTCGAGCACCGCCTCGATCTCGCCGAGCTCGATGCGGTAGCCTCGGTACTTCACCTGGTGGTCGGCGCGCCCGACGAACTCGAGCCGGCCGTCTGCGCGGCGGCGCACGAGGTCGCCGGTGCGGTACATGCGGGCCTCGCCGCCCGCGAACGGGTCCGCGACGAAGCGCTCCGCCGTGAGCTCGGGGCGATCGAGGTAGCCGCGGGCGACCCCTTGCCCGCCGATCCACAGCTCGCCGATCGCGCCCGGCGCGACCAGGCGCCGCCGCGCGTCGAGCACGTAGAGCGCCGTGTTCGCGATCGGGCGACCGATCGTGATCGCCTCGGGATCCTCGATGCGATCGGTCGAGGACCAGATCGTCGTCTCCGTCGGCCCGTACATGTTCGTGAGCGTCGCCGGGCTGGCCTCGCGGACGCCGCGCGCCACCGCGGGCGGGAGCGCCTCGCCGCCGACCATCACGTGCGCGAGGGCGCCGAGCGCGTCGCGTGAGGCGTCGTCGAGGAGCAGCATCCTCGCCATGCTCGGCGTGCACTGGAGGTGCGTCGCGCCGTGGTCGCGGACGAGCTCCGCGAACGTAAGCGCGCGCGAGGCCGCGGGCCGCGCGGTGCGCCGCACGACCTCGCCGAGGTGCGGGAGGCTCTCGAGCACCCGCGAGGCATCGACGCCGTAGTCGATCAGGCAGCCGATCTCGTCGACGCCGATCGCCTTGAGGCCCTCGACCCGCGCGACGCCGTCCTCGACGCTGCCCAAGAGGCCGCTCTCGTCGAAGTAGCGCGAGAACGCGTGCTCGAGCACCGCGTCCATGTCCTCGGGGGCGATGCCGTCGAGATCGATGTTCTCCGCCGCGTCCGCGCCATGCGGGCGCTTGAGCGCGGGGAACATCCACACGTACTGCTTGATCAGCGACGCCGCGCTCGCGAGGTAGCGCTTGAGCGGCTCGCGCGTGACCTCGCGCGCGACCTCGCGGTCGGGATCCACGAACGTGTGCAGCATCAGGGTGACCTTGCCCGGGTCCATGCCGAGCTCGGCGCGCCGCGCGCGGTAGAGCTGGATCTTCTGGGCGAGCTCCTCGATCGACTGGCCGAGGAGGTGCGTGAGCACGTTCGCGCCGATCTCCGCGGCCTGGATCCAGCTCGCGGGGTTGAGCGCGATGGTCAGCCAGATCGGCACCTCGGCCGACACGGGCCGCGGCTGGCTCACCACCGCGTGCCTCGTTCCGTCGGCCTTCGGGAACTCGACCGCCTCGCCGCGCCACAGGCGCCTCAGCACCTCGATGTCGCGGAGCATCGCGTCCTTCGCGAGGGGGGGGGCGTTCTCGGGGCGCAGCACGAAGTCGTCGGGCTGCCAGCCCGCCGCGATGCCGAGGCCGACGCGGCCCTCGCAGAGGTTGTCGACCATCGCCCACTCCTCGGCGACGCGCACCGGGTGGTGGAGCGGGAGCACGCAGCTGCAGGAGCGCACGGCGACGTTCTTCGTGATCGCCGCGACCGCCGCGCCGCTGACCGACGGGTTCGCGTACGGGCCGCCGAACGCGTGGAAGTGCCGCTCGGGCGTCCACACCGAGTGGAGGCCGTTCGCGTCGGCCCACTTGGCCCCCTCGAGGAGCAGGCGGTACTTCCCGCGCCCGACCCCGTCCTCGTTGCCCCAGTAGCACAGCCCGAAGTCCATCGGCCTCGCCGCGAGCTCGGGCGCCACGCCGCCGTGCTCGGCGCGCCGATCGCGGTGGAGCAGGACCGTGAAGCCGCGCGCGAGCGTCCAGCCGAGCTCCAGCACCGAGATGTCGAAGGACGGGCTCGTCACCGCGAGCCAGGTCCCGGGCGGGTCGTGCGCGATCCGCGCGTCCATCCCCGCGAAGAAGTTGAGCACGTTCCGGTGCTCGACCATCACGCCCTTCGGGCGGCCGGTGCTCCCCGACGTGTAGATCACGTACGCGAGGTCCGCGCCGTCGAGGCCCGCATCGAGCCGCGTCGCCGGCGCGCCCTCGAGCCGATCCATCGACAGCGCCTCGACGCGCTCGCACGGCGTGGGGCGCCCGCCGTCGGTGACAACGAGTTTTGCCTTGGAGTCCTCGATCATGTGGAGGACCCGCTCGCGCGGGTAGTCCGGATCCATCGGCACGTACGCGGCGCCGGCCTTCTGGATGCCGAGCATCGCGACCACCAGGTCGAGCGAGCGCTCGACGTGGAGGCCCACGAGATCTCCGCGCGCGAGGCCACGCTCCCCGAGGCGGTGCGCGAGCTGGTTGGCGCGCGCGTCGAGCTCCGCGTACGTGAGCGAGGCGCCCTCGAACACGAGCGCCGTGCGCGCCGGCGTCCGATCCACCTGCGCCTCGAACGCCGCGACGAGCGTCGGGGCCGGCTCGAGCGGGGTCGCGGTGCGCGCGAGGTCGGACAGGAGCTCCTCGCGCTCCGCGTCATCGAGGATCGGGAGCGCGTGGACCGAGCCCGCGCCGCCGTCGAGGAACGCCGCGAGCGCGAGCCCCACGCGGCGCATCGTGTCCTCGCCGACCGCCTCGTCGACGAGGGCGCGGACGCGGCCGGGGGCGACCTCGAAGGTCGCGTGGGTCCCGAGCGGGGCGAGCGCCGCCGGCGCGTCCACCATCCTGATCCCGATCGCGGGCGCGAACGCTCGCAGGCCCGGCGTGCGCGCGACGAGATCCCGCGGGTAGCTCAGTCGCTCGCGCGCCCTCGCGACGCGACCGGCGAGCCCGGCGCGCGCCACCTCGATGCTGGGATCGCCCTCGAGCTCGATCGCGAGGGGCACGACCGGCGCGATCCAGCCGTCGAGCTCGCGGAGCGCCGCGAGCTCGGGGTGCACGAGCCCGACCGAGGCCCGCTCCAGCCCCGTGACGCGGGCGAGCGCGGCGCACATCGCGGCGCATAGGGCCTCGGGCGTCGCGCCGTCGCGGCGGACGAGATCCTCGTGCTCGCGGCGCCGTCCGGTCGGGGCCGCGCTCGTCGGCGCCATCGGCGGGAGCGCGAGGTCCCTCGCCCACGCGCGCTCGTACCGGACGACGCGGGCCCCGATCGCGTCGAGCCGCGCGACGCGATCCGGCGCGAGGGCGGGGAGGCGCAGGCCCGCGCGGAGCCCGAGCTCGATGGGCGTGCGGGGGGCTCCGTCGGCGTCGCGCCACCCCGTGAGCTCCACCGCTCCGTCCGCGCACGCGACCCGCGCCGCCTCGCCCTCGACCGCGAGCACCGTGCCCGGCGGCGCGAGCTCCGCGTCCACGGCGCGGGCCCCGCCGACGAGCGCGACCGCGCCATCGAGGCCGACCTTCGCGACGCACAGCGGGTTCGCGTACGCGCCGAAGTCGAGCGCGCGCACGAGCGCGGCGACGTCTTGCACGGGCGCGTCCCAGTCGATGGTGGCGAGGCCAAGAGGCCGCTGGTCGCGGGCGAAGTAGGTGCGCTCCCCGAGGTCCTGCGCGCGCGGCGCGACGGAGTCGGAGGCGAGCTGGGCCGCGAGCGCGCGGAAGCTCTCGATCCCGGCGCTCCAGCACTTCGCGTTGAGGGTCAGCGCGGTCTCGTCCGGGGCGACGTCGAAGAGCTGCTGCATGAGGACGCGCCCCTCGTCGATCCCGCCTTCGATGAGGTGCCACGTCACCCCGTGGCGCGGCTCGTGGTGGAGCAGCGCCCAGCTCGTGCAGTACAGGCCCGCATAGCGCGGGAGCGGCCCGTCGTGGAAGTTGATCGCCCCGCGCGCCGGCAGGGCGAGCACTTCGTCCGCCAGCACCGAGAGGTTCGCCACGCTGAGGAGCCAGTCGAAGGCACCGACCGAGGCCAGGCGCCCCGCGAGGCCCGGGCCGGGGGCGATCACGGGGATCGCGCGCTCGCGCGCCCAGTGCGCGGCCGCCGTGGAGCGGGTGACGAGCGCGAGCACTGGATGACCGCCCTGACGGAGGATCTCCCCGCACTCGGTGGTGAGCGACTCGTCCCCGACGAGGACCGTGGTGAGGCCGACGGACATGCGCGCGGACCTACGCGCGCGCGTGGGGTTTGCAATCGCGAATCACGTGCGTAGGTCCGCGAGCCGACATGGACCGCACCGACCGACTCTGCGAGCGCCTCTCCGCCAAGTCCCGCGAAGATCTCTACGACGTCTACCGCCGCTTCGAGTGGACCGATCGGATCGGGGCCGATCAATTCGCGATGACCCCCGAGATCACGACGCTGTGGGGCACCGAGGTCTGGGGCACGCTGTCGGACGAGCAGCGCCACCGCCTCGCGGTGTGCGAGACGGGGAACCTCTTCGCCAACACGCTGCACGGGGAGCGCGAGCTCGTCGCGGGGCTCTCGAGGCAGCTCTATGGGACCAAGCTCAGCGCCGAGATCACCGACTACCTGCATCACTTCCTCGACGAGGAGAACAAGCACATGGTGATGTTCGGCCTCTATTGCCGGAAGTACGTCGGCCGCGTGTATCCCGAGAAGAAGCTGTCGTTTCCGAAGGACCTCGCGCCGGGCGAGGATCTCATCGGCTTCTACGCGATGGCGATGGTGGTCGAGGACACGGGCGACTACTTCAACATCCGCACGATGAAGGACGACCGGTGCGACCCGCTCGTGCGCGAGATCTCGCAGGTCCACCACGTCGACGAGTCGCGGCACCTCTCGTTCGATCGCGCATACCTCGGCGACCTCTGCGAGACCTGGTTGCCCGCGTGGGATGACGCCCAGCGCAAGAAGTTCAGCGACTGGCTCGGCGGCTTCATGCGCTCGAACTGGGCCACCTACTACAACCCGTCGGTCTACAAGGACGCGGGCATCGACGAGCCGTACGAGGTCCGGCGCCACGCGATGGACCACGCGGCGCAGCGCGCGCTGCGCGAGAAGGTCAGCGACAAGCTCGTCCGGTTCTTCACCAAGCTCGGGCTCCTCCTGGAAGCTCCCGTGCTGTGATCCCCGCCGTCAGCGCCCGAGCAGCTTCTTGATCCCCTCGCGGGCCTCCCGCGCCTTGATCTTGCCGTCGCGGATCGCGTCCTTCGCGCGCTGCGCGGGCATCAAGAGGTACTTCTTCACGTGCTCGTCCGGGCGCGCGCGGAAGATCGTGCTGTGCGCCGCCTGGAACCACGCGGGCACGGCCTCGGTGTAGTAGTAGACCGCGAACGAGTTGCGCGAGCGGCCCTCGGGGCAGGTGACCGCCGTCACGCCGTGCCAGCTCGTGGCGCTCGTCGCGAACATCACCGCGCGATTGAGCGCGGGCGGGAACGCGCCGTGGCACTCCCTCACGTCCTCGTCCCAGATCTCGACGGCGCCGCCCCAGTCCTCGCGCCACGCGGGGTTGAGGTAGACGAGGAGATTCAGCCGCCGCACGAGCTTCTGGCCGGGGAGCTGGTTGAAGTCGACGTGCACGTCCAGGTGCCCATGCGGTCCGGTCATGTGCATGCCGCCGCCGGCGTGCGACGGATCCCACAGGAGATCGTCGATCCCCGCGATCTCCGAGAGGTCGCGCCGGAAGCTCTCCGCGGAGAGCGCCTCGCTCAGGCGCCGCACCGGATCGGGGAATTTCTCCGACTCCGTGATCTGGATCTTCTTGTACTCGTTGACCGCCTTGAACTGGAAGCCGAGCCGCTCCGCGTCCTCGAAGGTCGGGTACGCCGCGGCGACCTCGCGGGCGAAGTCGGGATCGAGGAACCCGTCGATCGCGACGTGAGGGAAGGGCTCCGCGCTCTGGAACTCGCGCTTCAGGCGCTCGACGTCTAGCGGCTGGATGATCATCGACCGGCGCACCTACGCGCCGCGTCGTAGGCCGCCGAGACCAAGCTCACAGCACGCCGGCGGCCTCGAGGAGCTCGCGCACG
>JAYRVK010000174.1:0-3520 GCA_041918555.1 Sandaracinaceae bacterium | reverse complement strand
CGTCGGCCGACGGTGCCGCGACCGTCGCGCGCCGGTGCCGACCGTCGACCGACGGTGGGCCGCGCGCACGAGAGGCGCGGCACGTGCGCTGCAACCGGGTCCCCGCGAAGGAGACCCCCGCCGCATGACGACTTCCCCCCCGCGCTCCCGCCGCCTCGCCCTGTTCGCGTCCTCGCTCGCCCTGTTCGCCCTCTGCGCCGCGTGCGCGGTCGGCGACTCGATCAACGCGCGCGTCGAGTGCGAGGGCACCAACACCGACGTGGTCTGCGACGTCACCCACCTCTCGGGCCCGGCCGGCAACGTGTGCTGGGACGTCCGGTTCCGGTGCGCGAACGGCACGGTCTCGGAGGGCACCGGGTGCGCCGACGTGCAGCCGGGCGGGACCGCGCAGCACCTCATCCCCGTGACGTCGCTCTCGAACTACGGGCTCTGCGATCAGGCGACGAGCACCGAGATCGTGAACCTCCGCCAGGGGACCTGAGCGTCAGACCACGAGCTTGTAGCCGACGCCGTAGACCGTGAGGATGTGGCGAGGCTCCTCGGGGTGGAGCTCGAGCTTCTTGCGGAGCTTCACCACGAAGTTGTCGACGGTGCGGTTCGTGGGCGAGCCCTCGATGCCCCAGACCTTGTCGAGGATCTCGTCGCGGCTCACCGGGTGCCCGGCGCGCTCGTGCAGGAGCTTGAGGAGCTCGACCTCGTAGAACGAGAGCTTCGTCTCGCTGCGCCCGCGCCGCAGCACCTGCGCGGTCGGATCGATCACCGCGTCGCCGATCGCGAGCGGCGCGTCGGGGCGCGCGCCGCGCTGGGTGCGGCGGAAGATCGCGCGGATGCGCGCCACGAGCTCGCCGACGCTGAAGGGCTTGGTCACGTAGTCGTCGGCGCCCGCGTCGAGGCCGCGGATCTTGTCGGCCTCCTGCGATCGCGCGGTGAGCATGATGATCGGCACGACGGCGTCGCCCTCGCGGATCTGCTCGCACACGCGGTAGCCGTTCGTGTCGGGGAGCATCAGGTCGAGGATGATGCAGTCGGGGTGGCCCTTGCGGGCGGCCGCGATCCCCTCCTGTCCCGTGCGCGCGTGCTGGACCTCGAAGCCCTCGAACTCGAGCGTGTCGCAGAGCCCGAGCGCGAGCGTGGGATCGTCTTCCACCAGGAGGATCCGAGGGCCTTCGCTCATCGCGTGGACCATACCTCACTCGGCCGCGCCCGGGCCGCCGTCGGGGATCCGCGCCGGCGGGATGCTGTCGGTCAGCGGCGTCTCCTGCGCGGCGGTCGACCACCCAGGCGCGTGGATCGGCAGCGAGATGGACACGAGCGCGCCGCCGCCCTGGTGGTTCTCCGCCCACGCCCGGCCGCCGTGGTCCTCCACGATGCGCTTCACGAGCGCGAGCCCGATCCCGGAGCCGCGCGTGCTCTCGCCCGCGCGCCGCACGCGATAGAAGCGCTCGAACACGCGGCGCGTCTCGCCCGTGGGGATGCCCGGCCCGTGATCGCGCACGCGCACGTAGACGTGGCGCCGGCCGCGCTCGACGCTCACCTCGATGGCGCTCTTGTCGCCGTACTTCACCGCGTTGTCGAGGAGGTTCATGATCGAGAGCAAGATGGCTTGCTCGTCGAAGCGCACCGGGGGCACGTCCGCCGCGACCTCGACGCGCAGCTCCACGCCCTCGCGCTCGATCCGGAAGCGGAACGCGTCGATGGCCCGCCCGACGACCTCGGCGAGATCCCCCTCGCGCATCTGGTAGGTCTGCTTGCCGCGCTCGATCGCCGAGAAGTCGAGCACGTTCTCGATGAGCGCGGAGAGCCGCTCGGACTCGCGCAGGATGATCTCGAGGTACTGCTGCTCCTTCTCGGGGTTCTTCACGCGCTTGGTGAGCAGCATCTCGGCGAACATCCGCACGACGGAGAGCGGCGTCTTGAGCTCGTGCGAGACGTTCGCGACGAACTCCGAGCGGAGCATGTTCAGCCGGCTCTCCTTGGTCGCCGCGTAGATCAAGAGGACGACGCCGATCAGGATCACCGCGAACGACAGCCCCACGAGGCCGACCTCCGTCATGAACCCGCTCCGGCGCTGGGCCTCGAGGAGCGGCGCCTCCTTCGGCGCGATCTGGAGGCGCCAGGCGTACAGCGTCGTCGGGAAGCGGCGGCCGACGAGGTAGTCGCCAGCGCGGCTCAGGCTCGGCCCGAAGATCCGGTGGTTGTCGGAGTCGACGACGTTGTAGCCCTGGTCGTCGCCCTCCGTCGCGAAGAGCGAGGGGAAGACCTCGCGGACGAAGTAGCCCGTGTCGTGGTGCGCGACGAGGTAGTAGCGCCGCGCGCCCGCGCGGACGGCCTGGTACGAGAGCAGGTAGGAGCGTTCGACGTAGGTGCGGTGCAGGTGGCGGAGCTGGCCCGGGCGCTGCCGCTGGAGCTCGAGGTCCGGGAGGATCCGCTCGAGGAACACCTTGCGGAAGTCGCGCCGCCCGCGCGGGCCGCCCCGGTAGGCGTAGGCGACGATCTCGCCGGCGTCGTCGACCACGAGCAGCGCGCTCACGCTGGGGCTGATGCGCTCGGCCAGCGGCTCCCAGGTCGCCTCCAGCGCGTCGAGGTCGTCCAGATCGACGAGGTGGAAGACGGCGTTGTCCGCGTTGATGATCTGCTCCTCGATGCGATCGACCTTCTCGTCGACGAGGAGCACGGTGGACTGGACGATCGACTGCTCGCCGAGCGCGGCGAACTGCGCCGCCGATCGGTACGAGTAGTACCCGAGGATCCCGGCCGCGAACGCGATGCTCGGGAGCACGCCCCAGTACACGAGCCGCCGTCGCCAGCCTTCCACCTGGCGACATTGTTAGTTGCGGATCAGGGATCCGACCAGCCGATGCGCGCGCGGCGGGGGGCGAGGTAGGCCCGATGGCGCACGCCGATGGCCGCCACCTCGCCGATCGCGCGCACCGCGTCCGCGAGGGTGACCTTGCTGCCGGCGACGTCCTCCCAGCTCGCGAGCGGCTGCTCCACGACGACGTCGGCCGCCTCGATTCCGTCCGCGTCCCACTGCTCCATCAGCCGCACGAGGAGCTCCACGTCGAAGACCCACCGCGACAGGAACGGCGCGCCGAACGCGTCGGCGAGGCCCGGCACGACGCGGAAGAGCTTCGCGCCGCACTGCGTGTCGTAGACGTGGAGCGAGAGCATCGTGGACACGGTCGTCGCGAACCCGCGGCCGAAGACGTGGCGCGAGGTCTTGCGCTTGATGCGGTGGCCGAGGAGCCGCACGCGCGAGCCGAGCACGACGCGCACCTCGGGGCGCTCCTCGAGGCGCGCGACGAAGCGCGGCACCTCGTCGAGCGGCGTGGCGAGATCGGCGTCCCAATAGCCGACGTACGCGGGCGGCCCGTCCCGGAGCGCCGCGAGGACGCCCTGCCGGACCGCCTCGGACTTGCCGCCGTTCTTCGCGCAGCGCGTGATCGCGACGCGGTCGAGCCGCCGGCGCCGCACCGCCTCGAGGACCTCCAGCGTGCCGTCGGTCGAGCCGTCGTCGACG
>JAYRVK010000173.1:0-5030 GCA_041918555.1 Sandaracinaceae bacterium | reverse complement strand
CCTCGATCGATTCCTCCCCCGTTCGAACGCGCTGTCGCGCGTTCGCTCCCCGTGCGAGGCGCGGGGCCCCCTCGGCCGACGGCCTGCGCTTCGCGCCGGCCTGGCCTCGCGGCGCTCAGAGGCCGTGGCGCGCGCCGACCACGAGCCTTGCTTGCGACAGCTCGGCGCCGCGCTCGAAGGTCTCGGTGCCGAGGCCGAAGGAGATCTCGATCAGGTGCTCGCCGTCGAAGCGCGGCACGATGCCGATCTGCCACGACAGCCGGAGGCGATCGAGCTCGAAGCCCTCGTAGTGCGTGCCGAAGGCGTTGCCGATGGAGATCAGGGTGAAGCCGTCGAGGAGCGCGTAGACCGGCCACACGTACTCGAGCGCGAGCCCGATCACCGACTCGCCGCGGAGCTGCCCCGTGATGAAGCCGGGGAGCGGCCCGCGGCCGCCCGCGTCGGGGAGCTCGTAGAACGGGATGGGCGCGCCGGGCGTCAGCGGGCTCACGAGCTCGGTCCGGAAGCGCAGCATGAAGACGCGGCCCGCGCCGAGGAAGTCGGTCGACGCGGCGAGCTCGCCGCCGAAGCGCACGAAGCTCGAGAAGAGGCGCGGGTCCTCCGCGGTCAGCCCGCCGAACGCCGCGTTCTGCTCGACGAGCACGCGCGCGCGGAAGCGCGAGCGCGAGAGCTCGCCGGTCGGCTCGTGCGAGTCGAACAGCAGATCGAAGCGGAAGAACGCGAGCTCGTAGCCCGACAGGTAGCCGGTCGGCGGCGGCGCGCCGCGCGCGAGCAGCGACGGGTCTCCCTGAAAGGAGCTCTCGCGGAAGCCGACGTTGCGATAGCCGGCCCAGGCGACGAGCGCGCCGCCGCGCCAGTACGAGAGCTTCAGCTCGACGCGCCCCTCGAGCAGGTCGACCGCGAAGCGCCCGCGCGGCGCCTGCGTCGCGTCGAAGCCGATGCCCTCGAGGATCTGATCGGGCCGGCGCCGCGCCTCGAAGCGCAGCGCGAGCTCGAAGCGCTCGGCGAAGCGGACGCGATCGCGGACGATGAGGCGGAGCCAGTCCTCGCCGAAGGTCGCGGCGTGGAGGCTCGCGCGGTTCTCTTCGAAGCCGAGCCCGTCGTACGCCGCGTAGATCCCGATCGACGGGCTGAGCCCGAACTCGAAGAACGCGGTCGGGACGACGGAGATCGGGCCGCCGGACGCGAAGAGCCAGTCGATGAGCCCGGCCCGCTCGAGCTCGGTGAAGAACGCGGCGAGCGGCGCGCGGATCACGTACTCGCTGACGAGGTAGAGCGGGCTCGTGAGGACGCGCGGGATCCAGAGGGCGGCGTCGATGGCGGGATCGGGGCCCTGCTCGGGGCGGCCGTCAAGATCGGGGACCTCGCGATGCGCGGGCGGGTCGTCGGCGCGCGCGAGCGGCGGCGCGGCGAGCGCGCAGAGGACCGAGGCGAGGACGAGGGGCGCCGAGCGCACGGGGCGACGGTCGCATGGGGCGCGGGTCCGCGGCCACCCTCCTGGGAGTCGGGGACGCGAAGCGCGGTCCACGAAGGTTCTACCAAGGACCGTACTCGAAGAGAGACGAAGCGATCGCGCCCTCGTCAGGGTACCATCATCGACTCTGCGTTCGTGACCGCACGCTCAATCTTCATTGATGGTCGACGGACGCGTCGTCCGTCGACGCGATCACGACCTGCGACGATGACGAAGCCCGCGCGGGGAGCGTGTGCGCCGCAGTGCCCGGCTCCGAGATGGCGCCGTTCGGCGCTATCCTTCCCGCCGGATGCTGCCCGGCTGGGAGACGGCGCTCGCGGCCCTCGGAGGTCTGGTCCTCGGCGTGGGGATCGCCACGTGGCTCGGGCTACAGCGCGAGCGGCGCCTCGTCCGGATGCGGGTGGAGCTCGAGTCGCGGCTCCGGCGCGACGTGCTGCCGGTGCTCGAGCGTCGCGCGAACGTGCTCGGGATCCCGACCGCGGATCGCGGCCACAACGACGACGGCCCGATCGCCCTCGTGCAGACGCTGGCGCGCGCGATCAAGCTCGAAGAGGAGTCCCACGAGCTGCCCTTCGGAGACACGCTGCAGGCCTCGCGCGAGGCGCTCGACGAGGAGCGCGAGGCGACGGGGGAGCGATGAGCGAGGACCTCGAGAGCCTGGGGGCTCGTCAGAGCAGCGTGAAGCGCTTCACGCGCACCGCGCGCCCGAGCATCCCGATGCTCACGTCGACCGGGCGATCGCCCTCGGGCACGATCTCGGCGCGCACGCCGTCGCGACGGAGCGCGGGCGGCGGATCGATCAGCTCGACGGAGGCACCCTCGTCCGTGACGAGCGCGTAGACGCCGCCTTCGATGCCGATTTTCCGGACGGTTCCGGTGATGCTCACGGGTGGGACTCCTCGCTTGACAGGTCGTGGCGCGCGCTTCGATGCTCACGAACTATGGATGAGGCCGCGTTGTCGCGCACGCTCTCGAAGCTCGGGTGGAACCCGCAGCCGCACGGCAACGCGACGTTCCGCACGACGCACGACACCGAGGACGGCGAGCTGGTCGCGTACGTGCGCCTCACCGACAACTGGCTGATCGCGTCGATCGTCCCGTTCCTGCGGACCGGCGGCGACAACTCCTTCGAGCTCGCGCGCTGGCTCTTGCGGATGAACCGCGACATGTACCAGTGCAAGTTCGCGTACGACGAGGACGGCGACGTGGTGCTCACCGTCGAGCTGCCGACCGAGTCGCTCGACTTCGCCGAGATCGAGAAGGCGCTCGGTGCGCTCGTGCGGCACGCGGTCGAGCACCGCACGACCTTGCGCCAAGCCGCGGGGGGTTGAGCGTCACTCGTCGCCGCGCAGGCGCGCGAGGCGGGAGCGCAGCTTGATCTCGAAGCCGCTCTCCTTGGGCTCGTAGTAGCGCTTGCCCGCGAGCGCGTCGGGCAGGTACGTCTCGCCCTCGGCGTGGCCGCCCTCGGCGTGCGGGTAGCGATAGCCCTCGCCGTAGCCCCACTCCTTCATGGCCTTCGTCGCGGCGTTGCGGAGCTTCATCGGCACGGGGAGCGGCCCGTGCTCGCGCACGTCGGCCTGCGCCGCGGTCCACGCCGCGTAGCTCGCGTTCGACTTCACCGTGCTCGCGAGGTACGTGCAGCACTGCGCCATCGCGAACAGGCCCTCGGGCATCCCGAGCCTCCGGAACGCGGCGTCCGCGGCGATCGCGGTCTGGAGCGCGACGGGGTCCGCGTTCCCGACGTCCTCGCTCGCGAAGATGATCATGCGGCGCAGCACGAAGAGCGGATCGTCGCCCGCCTCGAGCATCCGCATCATCCAGTAGATCGCGGCGTCGGGGTCGTTGCCGCGCATCGACTTGATGAACGCGGAGACGACGTTGTAGTGCTCCTCGCCGCTCTTGTCGTAGAGGAGCGTCTTCTCCGCGAGCGCCTCGCGCACGAGGGCCTCGTCGAGGGGCTGGCCGCTCGCCGCCGCCTCGCCCGCCGCGAGCTCGAGCGCGCCGAGCGCGCGCCGCGCGTCGCCGCGCGCGAGCGTCGCGATGGTCTCGAGGACGCCGGGAGCGGCCGTGATCCCCAGCGCGCCGAGCCCGCGCAGCGGATCGGTCAGCGCGCGGCGCAGGAGCTCCGTCAGCGCGTCGGGCTCGAGCGGCTCGAGGCGGAACACGCGCGCCCGGCTGAGGAGCGCCGCGTTCACCGCGAACGACGGGTTCTCGGTGGTCGCGCCGATCAGCACCACGGTGCCCTTCTCGACGTGCGGCAGCAGCGCGTCCTGCTGCGCCTTGTTGAAGCGGTGGATCTCGTCGACGAAGAGGATCGTCGGGCGCCGGTAGAGCTTCTTCTGCTCTTCGGCGCGCGCGATGATCTTGCGCAGCTCGGGCACCCCGCCGAGCACCGCGCTGAACGGCTCGAAGACGCCCGCGGTCTCGTGCGCGATCACCCGCGCGAGGGTGGTCTTGCCGGTGCCCGGCGGGCCCCATAGGATCATCGAGGGCACGCGGTCCGCGCGGATCGCCTTCGCGAGGAGCTTGTCGTCCCCGAGCACGTGCGCCTGCCCGATCATCTCGGCCAAGGACCGCGGGCGCATCCGGTCCGAGAGGGGAATGCCCGTCGGGTCCTTCTCGTTGGCGTGCTCGAACAGGTCTGACATCCGTGTCCGGCCGGTGAGACTAGCTGTCAGCCGACTTTCACGCCCTGAAACTTTGGACGGGGTGGAGCGTCTCTGATCCGTGGCACCCGCGCGAAGGAATGATCCTTGCGCATTCCAGGAGTGACACCGTGCGCAACCTCCTCGAGATGATCTACGAGCACCAGCTCCTTCGCAGCAAGGAGCGGGATCTCGACATCACGCTCGACGACGCCGAGCGCGTCCGCCTCATGGGCCTGCACCGCCTGCTCCAGGGCGAGACGCCCGATCCGCGCACCCGCGAGTTCGCGCGCGCGCGCATGACCCTGCCGGTCCAGTTCACGCGCCCCGGCGGCTTCGAGAGCGGCGAGATCCGCGACCTCGGCGGCGGCGGCTTCATGATCCTCACGCCCAAGCCGCAGGACGTCGGCACGCGCATCATCGTGCGCATCGAGGACGCGCAGGTCGGCTGCGAGTACGTGTTCCCCTGCGTGGTGTGCTGGCGCGCGAGCCGGGGGCCCGGCCGCATGGGCGTCGCGCTCGACGGCGTGCCGAGCCGCTCGGACCTCTACGAGGAGTCGACCGGCGTGTGGCGCAAGAGCCTGCGCCTGGGCGAGGACCCCGCCGACCCCATGGTGGCTTGATTTCCGAGGGGGCTGCGCGCCCCCTCCCCCGACGCGCGCAGCGCGCGCGCCGGGGCCCCCTCCCTCGTCCGAACGCGCTGGCGTGCGTTCGCTCCCCACGCTCCGCGTGGGGCCCCCCTCGCCCGACGGCCGGCGCTTCGCGCCGACCTGGGCTCGATCGCTGGCGCGGTTTCCGAGGGGGCTGCGCGCCCCCTCCCCCGACGCGCGCAGCGCGCGCGCCGGGGCCCCCTCCCTCGTCCGAACGCGCTGGCGTGCGTTCGCTCCCCACGCTCCGCGTGGGGCCCCCCT
>JAYRVK010000172.1:0-3403 GCA_041918555.1 Sandaracinaceae bacterium | reverse complement strand
CTCCTCGAGGCGCTCGAGGCTTTGTCCCGCGCACCGACTGGGTGATACTGCGGCGCATGGCCGTGCCGCGGCGGTTCGCGGGTCTTCTCCTTCTCTTCTTCGCATCGCTCGCCGGACCGGGGTCCGCCGAGGCGCAGGCGCGGCTCGCGTGCTCCCACGATCCAGAGAACGAGACGGAGGCGCGGGCGCTCTTCCAGGCCGGCGTCGCCGCGACCAACCAGGAGCGCTGGGCCGACGCGATCTCGAGCCTCCGCCGCGCCTACGAGCTCTCCTGCCACGGGCCCGCGCTCTTCAACCTCGGCTACTCGCTGCGCGCGCTCGGTCGCCACCGCGAGGCGCGCGACGTCCTCACCCAGCTCCTCGGCGATCACGCCGACCTCCCCGACAACATCCGCACGAACGCGCAGCAGTTCCTCGATCAGGAGCGCGGCCGCGTCGCGGTCCTCGAGCTCCTCGAGCTCGACGCGGGGTCGCGCCCCGAGATCGTGCTCGACGGCCGCACGATCGCCGATCCCGGCACGCGCCCGGTGCGGCTCGAGACCGACGCGGGGACGCACGCGCTGGTCCTGCGCATCGACCAGCACCAGCCGTTCCTCTGGAACGGCGAGCTCGCCGACGGCCAGGTGGAGCGCGTCGTCGTCGAGCTCGTCCCGATCCCGACCGGCGGAGGGGGGGGGTTCGAGTGGGGCTGGGTGGTGTTCGGCGTGGTCGTCGCCGCGGCGATCGCGGGTGGCGTCGTGGCCGCCGTCCTGCTGCAGGAGGACGCGCAGCTCGACCCGCTCTCCGATCGCGTGATCCGATTGGGGGGGAGCTGATGACGCGCCTCGCGCACGGCCTCGCGATCGCGGCGCTCCTCTCGGGGTGCGCGCAGAACGCGTTCTTCGAGCTCCAGGTCGAGCTCCCGCCGAACCCCCCGGGGCAGACCTGGTACGCGCAGATCCAGGTGCGCGACATGGACGGCCACGGCTTCGGCATCCCGTGGATGGGCGGCGACGTCCCGACCGTCCCGCTCGACGCGGTGCGCCGCTGGGACTGCCTCTCGGTCGAGAGCATGGACGCGCGCGTCTCGCTGCACGTGCGCGTGCGGTTCTGTCGCTCCGAGGACTGCCTCGACCTCGAGGACGGAGATCCGCCGGAGCGCCTCTACAGCTTCGAGACGCCGTTCTACATCGGGAGCCGGACCTACTTCCGCATCGTAGTGCCGCGGATCCCGGTGTGCGCGACGGACCTCGACTGCGACGTCGGCGTGTGCCTCACGGATCGCTGCGGCTGCCGGGTGGACGCGGACTGCGGGGCCGGCCACCGCTGCGAGGTCGGCGCGGGCTGCGTGCAGGTGGTCGACCGGTGCTCGATCGAGGGGTGCATCGAGGGCCCGGTGTCGGCGACCTTCTGCTCGACCGAGACCGACGAGCACTTCTGCGAGCGCAACCCGGACATCACGCGGGACGAGACCTACATGTGCCCCGGGATCTGACGCGATCGCGACGCTGACTGGCCCGTCGCACGGGAGCTTTGCTACCCTGTCGGTCGATGGGCTCTGCCCGCCAGCCCGCCATCCCTGCCACCTACGGGAGATATCGGACGCTCTTCCGCATCGCGGCGGGCGGCATGGCGGAGGTCTACGCGGCGCAGGTCCGCGGCGAGGCGGGCTTCCAGAAGCTCGTCGCGCTCAAGCGGATGCTCCCGCACCTGACCGACGACTCGCGCTTCGTCACCATGTTCATGGACGAGGGCAAGCTCGCCGCGAACATCGACAGCCCGAACGTCGTCTCGACGATGGACCTCGGGCGCGCCGACGACGGCTCGCTCTACCTCGTGATGGAGCTCGTGGTCGGCACCACGCTGAGCACGCTGCTGCGCAACGCGGCCAAGGCCGGGGACTCGATCCCGACCGACGTCGCGTGCGAGATCCTCGCGCAGGCGGCGCAGGGCCTGCACGACGCGCACGAGGCGAAGACCCCCTACGGCGCGCCGCTCCAGCTCGTGCACCGCGACGTCAGCCCGCAGAACATCCTCGTCGGCGTCGACGGCCGCGTGCGCATCACCGACTTCGGCGTGGCGCGCGCCGTGCTGCGGCGGACCAAGACGAGCACCGGCGAGTTCAAGGGCAAGCTCTCCTACTTCTCGCCCGAGCAGTGCGCGGATCGCGATCTCGATCGCCGCTCCGACCTGTTCTCCCTCGGCGTCGTCGCGTGGGAGACCCTGACGACCCGCCGCCTCTTCCACGCCGAGAACCCGCTCGCGGTGCTCGAGCGCGTGACGCGCATGCCGATCCCGAGCGCGCACTCGGTGCGGCCGGAGGTACCGACCGCGGTCGCGGCCGTCGTCGCCATGGCCCTCGAGCGGGACCGCGATCAGCGCTACCCGTCGGCGCGCGAGTTCGCGAGCGCCCTCCGGGCCGCGGCGCGCGAGACGCTCGGCCCGACCGACCCGAACGCGGTCTCTGCGCTCGTCGAGAAGTACGGCGGCGAGCAGCTCCAGCGGATGCAGGCGCAGCTCAAGGAGAGCCTCGCCAACCCGCAAGCGCCGATCGAGCTGATCCCGGACGACCCGACCGAGATCAGCAGCGGGATCGTGGTGCGCCCCGACGAGGCGGGCCCGGCGACGCCGCGCGCGCCCGGCGCGGGCTCGGGGTCGGGCTCGCTCCCGCGCTTCGAGTACGCGCCGGACATGGCGTCCGCGCCGGGGAAGCCCCCGCCCAGCCGGGCGCCGCTGATCGTCGCGACGGTGGTGGCGCTGCTCGGCATGGGCGGCGGCGCCGCGATCGGCCTCCTCGCCACGCAGGCGGAGGAGCCCGAGCCGATCGAGGTGCTGAACGGCGAGCCGTCGAGCGCCGCGAGCCCCGTCACCGAGGCGCCCCCGCCGACGCCCGACCCCGCGCTCGCCGGAGGCGCGATCGAGCCCGCGCCCCCCGTGGCCCCCGCCGAGGAGCCGGAGGCGGCCCCCGAGCCGGCCGCGCGGACGTCGGCCCGGCGGCTCCCGCCGCGGCGCCCCCCCCCTGCTCCCGCGCCGGTGATCCGCTCGTTCGCGGAGCCGCGACCGGAGCCGCCGCCGCCCGTCATCGAGCGGCGCCCGCCCGTGGTGGTGCGCCAGCCGGATCCGGTGCCGCCGACCCCGGCGCCCACCCCGCGGCCGGGCGGCAACGGGATCATCCAGACCTGGTAGCTCGGCGGAGCTCGAGGAATCGATCGAGCCGAGCCAACGCGCGTCGATCGAGCTCTGGCGGGCGCGCCGCGCGGGCCGTCGGGCGAGGGGGCCCCCACGCCGTGCGTGGGGAGCGAACGCGCGCCAGCGCGTTCGAACGAGGGAGCCCGGCGCGCGCGCTGCGCGCGTTGGGGGAGGGGGGCGCGCAGCCCCCTCGGAAGACTCAAAGGGTGTCGATAAATCGATCGAGGCCAGGCCG
>JAYRVK010000171.1:0-2113 GCA_041918555.1 Sandaracinaceae bacterium | reverse complement strand
GGCGGCGCGGCGCGCGCGGTGGCCGAGGTCGGCGTGGTGAGCGCCTGGAAGCTCCGGCACTGCGGGAAGATCCGCTCGACCTCGGGCCCCAGCGTCCCGCCGCACGCCTCGACGTAGGAGGCCGGCGTCTGCGGCTGCGGCGCGCACGCCTCGACCGAGTACGTGGCGACGCACGCACAGCCGAGCTCGCGCATCCCGTCGGCGGGCGAGGCGTCGCGGCACGAGACGAACGTCGCGCTCCACAGCGTGTCGCGCGAGACGGCGGGTCCGGTCCCGCTGACCGGGCGCGGCCGCGGGCGCGGGACGTTGGGCCCGAGCTGGAGGTGCCCGTAGTGCTCGCACAGGCGCGTCACGTCGGCGTTCCACGCGGCCTCGTTCGTCACGATGCACTGCGCGAGGGACGGTGCCTCGGTCACGCCGAGCGCCTGGCAGCGCCGGATCAGCTCCGTGCCGGCGCACGCGCACAAGTGCTCTTGTCCGGGCTGCTGCGCGCAGCCCGCGTAGAACCGATTCCACACGTCGAGCGGCGAGCGCACCTGCGCCGCCGCGGGCGCCGCGAGCGCGAGCGCCAACGACAACGAAACGAGCCCCCCGAGCCACCGTCCACGGTCGCGCATACCCACCTCCCGCGCCCAGGATACCCGATGCCTCGTACTGCGCGGCGCGCGAGCTCGGGTGGTAGCTTCCGCGCATGGCGAGACCCTTCGAAGCGCGCGGGGTGTGGCCCGCGCTCGCGACGCCCTTCACCGACGACGGCACCCTCGACCTCGACGCCTACCGGCGCCTGCTCCGGTTCGCGCTCGATCAGGGCGTCACCGGCGTCGTCCCGTGCGGCACGACCGGCGAGTCGCCGACGTTGACGTGGGACGAGCACGACGAGCTCGTCTCGATCGCGATCGACGAGGTCGACGATCGCGTCGGGGTCCTCGCGGGCACCGGGAGCAACAACACGCAGGAGGCGATCCGCGGCACCGACGACGCGCGGCGCCTCGGCGCGAGCGCGGCCCTCCTCGTCGACTGCTACTACAACGGCCCGAGCAGCCTCGAGCTGCGCACGGAGTACTACGAGCGCGTGCTCAAGGCGGTCCCCGCGATCCCGATCGTGCCCTACATCATCCCGGCGCGGAGCGGCTGCGCGCTCGGCGCCGAGGACCTCGCGATCCTCCACCTCGGTCAGCCCGCGCGCGTGCCCGCGGTGAAGCAGGCGACCGGCGACCTCGATCGCATGCGCTACGACCGCGCGCTGTGCGGGCCCTCGCTGGCGATCCTCAGCGGCGACGACGACCTCACGCTGCCGATGATGAGCGACCCCGCGATCCGCGCGTCCGGCGTCATCAGCGTCATGGGGAACCTCGTGCCCAAGGCGCTGAGCGATCTGGTCGCCGCGCGCGCGCGGCGCGACATCGGCGAGGCGGGCCAGATCGCGAGCCGCATCGGGCCGCTGCTCAAGATCGTGGGCGTGCGCGCGCACGGGGTGCGGACCTTGCCCGACGGGCGGCAGCTCCAGGTCGAGGACCGCTTCCGCAACCCCGTGCCGCTCAAGACGATGATGGCGGGGCTCGGGATGATCGGGAGCTACTGCCGCCGCCCGCTCGGGCCGATGCCGCGGGCCGCGGTCGACGTCTGCCGCGGCGCGCTGCGCGCGGTCTGGGAGGCCGCGCCCGAGTACCTCACGCCGATCGAGGAGCACTTCGACGTGAAGATCGAGGAGCGCCTCGACGACGACTCCGCGTGGCCCATTTCCGGCCCGTGAGGCCCTGCCTAGGGCGCGCACGCGGGGGGCGTGGTCGCGCTCGCCGGGCACGTCACGGCGCCGTCGAGGACCGTGGCGAGCGCGGTCCCGATCCCGAGGCGCGTGATGTCGAAGTGCGTCGCGCCGTCGAGGTAGCAGGCCTCGAGGTCGGCCCCCGCCGCCTCGATCGACTCGCGCACGCAGCCGAATTCGTCGGGGGTGTGGAGGATGTCCTCGGAGCCGCTGATCAAGAGGATCGCCCCGCCGGCGGGGTCGATCGGGATGTACGATCGCACGGTTCGTTGCTCCACGAAGGCCTCGCCCTCGGGCGTGCAGCCCGCGCCGCCCGCGACGCAGGCCTCCACGGCCGTGAGGAGCGCG
>JAYRVK010000170.1:0-2086 GCA_041918555.1 Sandaracinaceae bacterium | reverse complement strand
GGCCGCGGCGGCGAGCCCGCCGACGAGCGCGAACACCTGCCGCCGCGACCGACGCCGCGCGGCGAGATCGACGACCTCCGCGCCCGCTCGCGGCGCCGCCGCGGCGGCCGTCGTCGGCGCGCGCTCACCGCGCGCCTCGTCGGCGAACACGGGCGGCGCCGTCGCGTCGAGGTCGTCGAGCGCCTCGTCCGAGTCGAGCCGAGCCTCGATGCCCGCGAGCATCGCGCTCCAGTCCGGCTCGGGCCGCGCGCGCAGGCCCTCGAGGGAGGTGCCGATCCCGACCAGATCCTCGGCGTAGCGCGCGGCCTCGGGATCGGCGGCGAGCGTCGCGCGCAGCTCCGGGTCGGCGTCGATGCCGCCCGGGGCGTCGAGCGCGTCGGAGATCCTCCGCATGAGGTCCTCGTCCTTCACGACGCGCGCCTCCCCGCCGGGGCGTCCTCGCCCTCGCCCTCGCCCTCGCCGCCGCCCTCTTCGGCGTCCTCGGCCTCGGCGAGCGCGAGGCGAAGCCGGCGCCGCGCCTCGTGGATGCGCCACGCGATGGTCCCCTCGGAGCACCCGAGGATCTCGGCGACCTCCTTCTGCGGCATCCCGTCGACGAGCACCATGATCACCGTAGTCCGGAGCGACTCGCTGAGCCCGTCGACCGCGTCGGCGAGCCGGCCCTGGAGCTGGCGCGCCTCGAGCGCGCGGCGGGGATCCGTGTTGCCTTGCGTCGGATCGGCCTTGGGCTCGGGCACGCGCGGATCCGCGAGGTCCGCCGCGTCGTGGCGCTTGCGCTTGCGGATGTGGTTCAAGCACACGTTCACGCAGACGCGATAGAGCCACGTCGAGAGCTGGCTGCGCCCGTCGAAGCGCGCGATCGCGCGCCACGCGCGCATGAAGGTCTCCTGGACCGCGTCGTCCGCGTCGCCCCCGTCGCCGAGCATGCTGACCGCGCACGCGTAGACCCGGCGCTGGTGGATGCGCACGAGCCGGCTGAAGGCCCTTCGATCTCCCGCCTGGGCGGCTACGAGCAGCTCGGCTTCCGTGGCGTCGGACATGCAGGTCGTGCGAACGGTGCGCCACCCCATCACCACGGCGCCGCGCCACGCGGGCGTCATGGTACCAGGTGTGGGGAGCGCGGCACATGCTTGCATCGGCCCTGTGACCAGGGCCCCTCCGAGCGGCTTGGGGTCGCCCCGAAGTTTGCCCGCCCCACGACGGCGGGCTTATCGTGAGGGTCGAGTGAGCACCGACACCCCGGATGCGAGCGACCGGCGGAGCCACCCCCGCGTGCCGATCGCCCTGCGCGTCGAGTACAAGCGACTGAACTCGTTCTTCGCCGACTACACGAAGAACATCTCGCGCGGCGGCACCTTCATCCGCACGGGCAACCCGCTCGCGATCGGGACCGAGTTCGTGTTCCACCTCGCGGTGCCCACGCTCGAGCAGCCGCTCTCGATCAAGGGCAAGGTGCAGTGGATCGTCGCCGAGTCCGAGGCGACGGAGAACCAAGAGCCCGGCATGGGCATCGGGTTCGTCTACGACTCCGAGGCCGAGCGCGACAAGATCGCGAACACCGTCGAGAGGCTCATGGTCCAGCAGCTCGGGCCGGTGCTCTACGAGAAGCTGATGCGCACGCGCCTCACGGCCGGCTGACCACGACCTCGTTGCCGTACGCGTCGGCGATCCGGATGGAGGCCGCCGCGGCCGCGCCCGGGATCGTGACCACGCCGGCCGCGTCCGTCGCGAGGACGGCGGGCTCGCCGCCGCCGACGGTCACCGTGACCTCGCGCGAGCGCAACGGCACCGGACCGTTGCTCGTCGCCTCGAGATCGAGCAGGCGATAGCCGTGCGCGGGCGCGGTGATCGAGAGCGTCACCGTGAGGTCGGCGCCGCTGGGCGTGGCGCTCGCGTCGAGCGCCCGGGGCGTGACCTCGAACGGCTCCGAGGTGAGCTCGTAGCCGGGCCCCTCCACGCGGAAGCGGTAGCGGCCGAGCGCGAGCCCGACGCGATCGGCGAGCCCGTGGCCGGGGCCCACGCCGATCGGGCTGACCGCCTGCATCTCGACGGTGTAGTAGTGCGTGCGCGGCGTGCCCGCCTCGCG
>JAYRVK010000169.1:0-2786 GCA_041918555.1 Sandaracinaceae bacterium | reverse complement strand
GGAGCGGCCGGTCGCTCTCGAGCGGCTCGCCGTTCACGAAGGTGCCGTTGCGGCTGCCGAGGTCGCGGATCCGGTAGCCGCTCGACGTCTCGACGATCTCCGCGTGCAGCTTGGAGACGCGGGGCGACGAGAGCACGAGCTCCGCCGCCGCGTCGCGCCCGATCCGGAACGGCGTGCGCGCGATGGGTACGAGCACCGGATCCTCGCCGACGTCGGGGGTGTGCGAGAGGCAGGCGGTGAGCGGCGTCTCCACGACGTCGAACTCTAACCCAACCAGGGCCTCCACACGCGTCGGGCTCGTCCCGACCGTGCTAGAACGTCCGCGTGTCCACGCGCCGCGCCGTCCTCGACGCGCTCGAGCGGATCGCCTTCTCGGCCGAGCTCCTCGGCGACCCGCGCGCCCGCACGTGGACCGCGGCGGCGTGGGCCGTGCGCAACACCAACGCGGATCTGCGGGAGCTCCTCGACTCCGGGGAGCTGTCGAGGGTCCGCGGCGTGGGTCCGTCGACGCTCGCGGTGATCGAGCAGGCGCTCGCGGGACGCAAGCCCGACGCGCTGGCCGCGCTCGACGCGAAGCTCCCGGAGGGGCTCTTCGAGATCCGGCGGGTGAAGGGGCTCGGCCCCAAGAAGGTGAAGCAGCTCTGGCAGGAGCTCTCGATCACGACGCTCGGCGAGCTCGAGTACGCGTGCCGCGAGAACCGGCTCCTCGATCTGAGCGGCTTCGGCGAGAAGACTCAGGCCAAGGTGCTCTCCGAGATCGCGCGGCTGCGCGCGACCGAGGGCGCGATGCGGCGCGATCAGGCGCGCGCCATCCTCGATCCGATCGAGCACGCGCTGTGGTTGCTGCCCGAGGTGGCGCAGGTCGAGGTGGTCGGCGACTGGGCGCGCGGCGAGGAGCTCGTGCGCGAGCTCGCGGTGCTCGTCGAGACGGACGACGAGGCGGCCGCGCGCGCGCAGCTCGATCGGGCGCGCCCGCGCGATCGGGCGGTGGCCCTCCACGTCGCGGCGAAGGGCCGCTTCGCGTCGGTGCTCGTGTGGCTCACGAGCAGCCCGGGGCACCGCGCCGCGCTCGCCGCGCGCGCGGCCGAGCGCGGGCTCCTCCTCGACGGCGCGGGCCTCGTCGACGCGGAGCGCGAGCCGATCGCGTGCGAGGAAGAGGAGGACGTCTACCGCGCCGTGGGCCTCTTGCCGACCGCGCGCGAGCGTCGGATCGACGAGGCGCCGCTCGTGCGCGAGGGGAAGGCGCGCGCGGCGCTCGTGCGGCGCGAGGACCTGCGGGGCGCGCTGCACAACCACACCCTGGCCTCCGATGGCGACGCCACGCTCGAGGAGATGCGCGAGGCGGCGGCCGCGCGGGGCCTCGCGTACCTGGGGATCTCCGAGCACAGCCCGAGCGCGTTCTACGCCAAGGGGCTCGAGGCCGAGCGGCTCTTCGAGCAGCTCACCACGATCGACGCGCTCAACGTGGACCCTGGCGGCTGCGTGCTGTTGACCGGGATCGAGAGCGACATCCGCGAGCACGGCGAGCTCGATTACCCCGACGAGGTCCTCGCCGAGCTCGACGTGGTGATCGCGTCGGTGCACCGGCGCCACGCCCACGACGCCGCGGCGAGCACCGCGCGGATGATCGCCGCGGCGTCGCACCCGTACACCGACGTGGTCGGGCACCCGACGGGGCGGTTGCTCCTCGGGCGCGCGCCGACCGACTACGACGTGGGCGCCTTCCTCGACGCCTGCGCCGCGCACGGTGTCGCGGTCGAGCTCAACGCGAACCCGCACCGGCTCGATCTCTCGGCCGCGCACCTCGCGATGGCCAAGGAGCGCGGCGTGCTCGTCTCGATCGCGGCGGACGCGCACGCGGTGCGCGAGCTCGATCACCTCGACTATGGGATCACGATCGCGCGGCGCGCCGGGCTCGTGGCCGAGGACGTCCTCAACACCCGCGCGCTCCCGGAGCTCAAGGCATGGATCACCGAGCGACGGGCGCGCTGATCGCGCTCGCGAGCCTCGCCGCGAGCGGCTGCCAGTGCGGCGACGAGCAATTCGACTTGCCGGAGGCCCCGGCGCCCGAGGCGCCGGCCGCGCCCGAGGCGCCGGGCGATCCGCGCGTGCCCCCCGGCTTCGACCTCCCGATCCCGGAGGGCGCGACGATCCGCTACGGCGAGTCGCTGCGCGATCGCGCGGTGGTCCTCGCGACGACGGACGCCGCGCCCGAGGCCGTGCTGCGCGAGGTCCGCGCCGCGCTCGAGGCGCGCGGCCTGTCGGTGCGCGAGCGGGCCCCCGGCGCGCGGCGCCCGCTCGGGCGCTTCCGCCAGGCGCTCGAGGCGCGCTCGGGCGAGACGGTCGCGGCCAGCGTGATCGTGGAGCGCGGGGCCGCCGAGATCACGCGGGTGCACCTCACGCAGCGGGTCGAGGGCCGGCACTCGTTCCACGCGCCCGACGAGCCGCGCGAGTGGCGCACCATCGATCGCGGGCCGCTCCCGGCGGCGCCTGGAGCCTCGGAGACGCGCTGCAACGCCGCGATGACCGCGGCGTGCGAGGCGTGGGCCGCCTCGGGTGGCCCGGACGCCCTCGACTGCGCGCTCGATCATCGCAACGCATGTGGACACCTCGAAGAGACGAGCGCGGCGCAGGGCTACGCCGACGACGCGCGCGAGCGCCTCGCGGCCGCGCTGCGCGCGCACGCCCTCGTGGGGAGCCGCGGCGCGCGCGCCTGGACCCTCGGGCAGCTCCGCGTGGAGCTCCTCGCGGCGCGGGCCAACCTCGTGCGCGCGGCGGCGGCGCGG
>JAYRVK010000168.1:0-3113 GCA_041918555.1 Sandaracinaceae bacterium | reverse complement strand
GGGCGGCTCCGCGGCGAGCGCGCGCGCGACCTCGACGAGGATCGCGACGGCCGCGGCGTTGTCGTCGGCGCCCCGGTAGATCGCCCCGCCCGACGCGCCGAGGTGATCGTAGTGGGCCGCGACCAGCACCCACCGATCGACGTCGCCGCGGATCTCGGCGAGGACGTTGGCGCCGCGGCAGCCGGGCACCGCCTGCTCGACGGGATCGAGGCCCTCCGCGTGGAGCGCGTCGATCACGTGCCGTCGCGCGAGCGCGCCGCCGGGCGTACCGGGCGCGCGCCCCGCGCAGGCGTCGGAGCACAACGCCTCGACGAGGCGCCTCACGCCGATCCCGGCCGCAGGATCCCCGCCTCGAGCGCGAACTGGACGAGGTCCGCGCGCGAGTGCAGGCCGAGCTTGTCGCGGATCCGCGCGCGGTAGGTCTCCACGGTCTTCACGCTCAGGCCGAGCTCCTCGGCCACCGCGCGCTGCGTCTCGCCGCGCGCGAGGCGCTCGAACACCTCGCGCTCGCGCTTGCTGAGGAGCTCGAGGCTCTCGAGCCCCGTCTTGGGCAGCTTGGGCAGCGGCTTGGTCGCGGCCAGCGCGGAGCTCGCGGTGCCCGGCTCGGTGAGCTCGAGGTCGTAGATCCCGACCTGGATCCGATCCCCGATCTCCACGCGGCCGCGCCCGTAGACGCGATCGCCGTTGATGCGGACGCCGTTGCGCGAGCCCTGGTCGCTGACCTCGACGCCGGTGTCCGTCACGCGCAGCACCGCGTGCCGGCGAGAGACGGACTCGTCGGTGAGCCGGATCTCGCACGCGGGGTCGCGGCCGATCCGCCAGGTCCCCGGGGCCAGCTGGATCTCGGAGTCACCGAGCTTGAGGACGTACCGCCGCACGAGGTCCCATGGTTTGCCGGAGCCCGCGAAGAACGCAACGGCCAATCGCGCTTGGAAGGTGCGCTCGCGGGCGCGCGTAGCCTACCCCGTGAACCCGATCGGAACCCTCGCGCGTCCAGACTGTCGGAGACGCTCATGAGGTGGCACCCGATCCTGGCGCTCGGAGCGATCGTCGTCGGCCTCGCCTGCGAGGCCCCGGACCCCGAGCGCGACGGGTTCGTGGTGGTCGACGAGGCGGCCCGCGCGGCGGGGGTCGAGGTCGAGGTCTCGGGCCAGCGCCACGCGGGCGCCTTGCCCGTCGCGGTGCTCGAGGGCGAAGAGGCCGCGGTGATCCGGCGCGAGGGGCGCGAGCCGATCGAGGTCGCCCCCGGCGAGCTGGTCGAGGTGGTCGGGCCCGAGGGCGCGGTCCGCCGCGGCCCGGCGCCGCGCGACTCGATCTGGCTCGGTGGGGACGAGGCGCAGGTGGCGGCGCTCGCGGAGCTGATCGGCGCGCGCGCGACCCCGCGGCCGGGCGGCGGCTGGTCCGTCGAGGGGCCGCACGCGTTCGTCCTCGCGGCGATGATCGGCGGCGATCCCGGCATCGGTGCGGTCCACTCGATGGTGGCCGCCACCTCGCGCGCGGACCTGGTCGAGGTGGGCCTGTTCCTCGATCGCCCGACCCCCGACCCGGACGCGACCCCCCTCGCGGGAGAGACACCGGACGCCGCGGCCCTGGTCGGGCTCTACGCGCACGGCGACGTCTCGCTGCTGCTCGACGCGGCGGGCGGCTGGTCGCTCTTCGTGGGCGGCGACGAGGCGCCCGTGCGCGGCGGCACGTACCGCGCGCGCCCCGGCGGCGTGGATTTGGTCCCCAATGACGGCGGCACGCCCGCGGTCTTGGCCTTGACGGGCGAGGCGCTCGTCGACGATCTGGGCGTGAGCTTCACGCCCTGAACCGAGTGAGGACGCGATGATCGAGCGACGCACCCTTCTGACGACCGCCGCCGGCGCCGCCGCGCTGGCCGCGCCTTCCTGGATCTCGCGAGCCTTCGCGCAGGACGCGACCGACAACGGCCGGGACCGCGCGGCGGAGCTGCGCGACCTGTCGGCGGCGTACCGGCGCGCGCAGCAGCGGGGTCGGCCCCTGCTCGTGCTCGTGGTCCCCGAGGACGGCGGCGCGCGGTGGGAGCGCGCCCACGCGTTCGGCGAGCTCTTGAACCACGGCTCGGACGACGCGCTCGCCGACCTCGCGCTCGTCGAGGTCGCGTGCTCGACGATGCGCGCGCTGCAGCAGTTGGTCCCGCAGGCGGGCGATGGCGAGCCCTGGATGGTGCTCGTCGAGCCGGAGACTCACCCGGCCGTGGCGCGCCGCCTCGACGTGTCGCTCCCCGAGAACCCGAACCAGTGGACCGATCGCGGTCAGCCCGACTTCGAGCAGCGCGCGCAGCAGGCGATCGATCAGCGCATCGCCATCCTGAGCGCGACGCTCGAGGACGCGATCGCGCGGGACGACGAGATGCTCGCGCGGCGCGCGCGCGTCGCCGAGCAGGCCCTCGACGCGGCGCTCGTCCAGCGCGTGCACGCGGCGATCCGGCGCGGTGAGGTGCCCGCGGAGCTGCTCGAGACCGCGCCCGCGATCGTGCGCGTCGGGGCGCGCGGGCGCGCCGCCATCGTGGCGCAGCTCGTCCAGAGCGCGCGCGAGCGGCTCGTGCGGCGCCCGCTGCCGGGCAGCTACTGGGCGACGAGCTGGGGCTGCGGGGTCACCGTCGAGGGCCGCGACGACAACGTGATGGTCGGCTGCGGCATGGGCCACGTGCCGGAGCGCAGCCGGCGCTTCTTGTACTGGTACACCTCGCCGGCCAGCATGTACGAGTGATCGAGGTCGGCCTCACGCTGCAGCCGGACGAGGACTTCCTCGTTCGGACCGCGCCGCTGCTGCGCGCCGTCGACTACGCCGAGCTCGCGCCCGAGACGACCTGGTTCGTCGAGGGCGACGCGTGCCGACCGAACGGCTTCCACCGGCGCTTCCGCGCGCTCGGCGACGCGCACGGGCTCTCGTTCGTCGCGCACGGGGTCGGCTACTCGCTCGCCGATCCCGGCGGCGAGCCGCGCCGCGCGCGCTGGCGAGATTGGGTGGCCCGCGATCACGCGCAATTCGACTTTCGATGGTACACCGACCACCTGTGGGCCACGGCCATCGGAGACGCGGCCGTGACCCTGCCGATCGCGCTCCCGCTCACCGACGCGCTGGCCGAG
>JAYRVK010000167.1:0-1952 GCA_041918555.1 Sandaracinaceae bacterium | reverse complement strand
CCGGGCGCCGTGCGCAGCGCCGCCTCGTAGCACGCGCGCACCTGGTTCACGTTCGCCTGGATCACACGCCGGATGGCCTCGCGGCTCAGGCTGCCGCGGATCTCCGCCGTGCCCGCCCGCACCATCGGCACAGGGGCGTCGCTCCGCCCGCGCATGCCGTAGACGTTGTTGGCCGCGGCGGTGGGGGCCACGGACCGTTCCATCTCGGCCATGGGCATCGCCGCGTCGAACGAGCGCCTCGCGGGCTCCATCGCCGGGGACGCGGAAGGCGCCCGCGCCATCAGCATGCCCACGCCTCCGCCGTAGCCGAAGCCGACGCCGGTGCCCGAGCCGTGGCCGATCGTGGCGAGGTTGCCGAGCCCGATCGTCCCCTCGCCGGTGCCGCCACCGCCCATGCCGGTGCCCGAAAGGCCCAGGCCACCGCCGCCGTCGCCGAGGCCGCGCAGGAAGGCGTCCTCGACGGCGATGAACGAGGTGAAGCGCGTGACGAGACCGAACTCGAGGCCGAGGCGCGTCACCGCCTCCTCGGCGTCGGGGTCGTCCTCCATCCACAGGACGTTCATCAGGTCCGTGACGCGCGCGCGCGCCCACACCGGGGCCATCGCGTCGTTGCCCTCGCTGAAGCCGTCGAGCACGACGGTCTGCCGGTCGGTCCACGCGCGTCCCGCTTGCCGCCCGGTGATCCGGATGCTGGCCTCGCCGGGGACCGTGAAGCGACCGCTCACGAGGAGCGGCTGGCCCGCGAACAGATCGGGCAGGCGACGCGGGTAGACGTCGTAGACGGCGAGGTCGCCCCAGTCGACCGCCACGTCGGTGAGCTGAGGCCGGTCGAGGCGCTCGACCACGGACTGCGCGACGATCTCGGGATCCTCGCTGGGCGCGATGACCCGGAGCGTGCCGCGACCGACCTCGGCGATGCGCTCGAGGAGGAACCGGTTGACGCTGGTCCCGACGCCCAGGACGACGACGCGGCGACTGCCGAGGCGCGCCTCGACCTCGCGGAGGAGCTCGCGATCGCCGGCCACGTACCCGTCGGTGACGAGCACGACCAGATCGAGGACGTCGTCCGGGACGGGGGGCAGGTCGAGGACCGCGTCGACCGCGGCGCGCATCGAGGTCGTCCCCAGAGCCCGCAGCTCCGAGGTCCAGCGCTCCGCCGCGATGATCGCCTCGTCGGTCGCGGCCGCGGGCGTCTCGGGGTGGCGGCGCACGAGATCCGAGAACGAGACGATCTGGAAGGTGTCGCCGTCGCGCAGCGACTCGAGCATCGTCTCGACGACCGTGCGGGCGTGCTCCATCGGGCGACCGTGCATCGAGGAGGACGAGTCGATCGCGATGGTCACGCGGCGCCGGGTCGGGGGCGCGGGCGCGTCGTCGCGCGCCGGCTGCAGCATCAGGGTGAAGAAGCCGCCGCGCTCGTCCATGTGGGACAGGACGGCGGCGCGCGGGGTCTCGCCCGCCACCCGGTAGCGGAGCAGGAAGTCGCGGCTCGCGACGGGCCCCTGCTCGTCGAGCTCGACGTGGGCGCGGCGCTCGTCCCGCTCCTCGACGCGCACGACGTGCGAGGGAGACTCGATGCCCTCGACCGGGACGCCGGCGTCCAGCGCGATGTCGAGGCTGACCGAGCGCGGGCGGCGGAAGCCCGCCGCCTCGAGGCCCGCGAGCTCCGCGTCGTTGCCGTCGGCGGTGGGGTCGGCGGCGCGCCGCTCGGTGACGAGCGGGTAGCGCACCTCGTAGGCGCCCTGGTCGTACGGGAGGATCTGCACGTAGTGGAGCTCCACGGTCACCGAGCCGCCGGGCGGCACGTTGGCGACGCGCTGCGAGAACAGATCCGGCCGCTGCTGCTCGAGGAGCGCGGCGAGCGCGCCGGCCTCGCGGGCCGCGTGGTAGATGAGGCGCGCGCGCTGGCGGCGCTCGATGCGTCCCAGGATCGTGCGCTCGCCGACCCGGAT
>JAYRVK010000166.1:0-6345 GCA_041918555.1 Sandaracinaceae bacterium | reverse complement strand
CGCGCAGCGGCCGTCGAGGCCGCACACCGCGCCCCGCTCGCACTCCGCGGCGTGCGCGCACTCCGGGGGGCCGCCGCAGCCGCTCGCCGCGAGGCCGCCGAGCAGGCAGAGCTTGATGAAATCGAGGATTCGTGGAGCATACTTCGACCACCCCACGGAGCTGGACATGAAGACGACGAGTTACTCGCTGGTGCTTTGCCTCTGCCTGTCGGCCTGCGGTGGCGACGAGGATCCTCCGCCGGCGAGCGGCGGTGAGGAGACCGCGCGGACCGAGCCGGAACCCGTCGAGGAGCCGAGCCCCCCGGAGGCGTGCAGCGTCGACGCAGAGGCCGCGGCCCTCGCCGAGGACCCGAGCTTCGAGCTCCGCGCGACCGCGACCGGCCCGTACGTCGCGGGTCAGCCGAGCACGTTCGGCGTCGAGCTGACGCCGCGCGGCGTCTACCACGTCAACCAGGAGTTCCCGATGACCGTGCGTCCGTGCGCGGGCGAGGGCGTGACCCTGCCGAGCGCGGAGCTCGGCAACGAGGACGCGGCCGAGCGCAGCGAGCAGCGCGCGCGCTTCGCGGTCCCGTTCACCGCGGCGAGCGCGGGCGAGCACCGGGTCAGCGCGGTCGTGGACTTCGCCGTCTGCACGCCGGAGAACTGCATGCCGGAGCAGCGCACCATCGCGCTCCTCCTTCCGGTAGAGTCTCCCGCGCCGGAATGACCGATCATCGCAACCGTCTCGCCCAGATCGGCGCGGTCGTCCGCGACCGCTTCGAGTCGCAGAAGCGGGTCCTCTCGTTCGACGAGTACCTCTCGCTCGTCGCCGCGCAGCCCTGGCGCTACACGCGCGACGCGGCGCGATACCTGCGCGACTGCCTCGACCACTACGGCACGTACGACGTCCCCTCGGCCGGGCGTGCGGTCAAGCGCTGGCGGCTCTTCGATCTCGAGTTCGCGCGGGACGAGGCGGGCGACCGAGAGGGCCGGAACGGCCACGACTTCCTGGTCGGTCAGGAGCGGCTGCAGGCCGACTTCTATCGGATCCTCGGCAACTTCGTCCGCGAGGGACAGGTCAACCGCCTGGTCCTCTTGCACGGCCCCAACGGCAGCGCGAAGAGCACCTTCGCCGCGTGCCTCATGCGCGCGCTCGAGCACTACTCGCACGAGGACGCGGGCGCGCTCTACCGGTTCAGCTGGATCTTCCCACGCGGCAAGGACGGCAAGACCGTCGGCTTCGGCTCGCGCGACGAGTCGCTCCCGCTGGGCGAGAGCTTCGCGCACCTCAACGACGAGCGGATCGACGTGAAGCTCGCGAGCGAGCTGCGCGAGAGCCCGCTCCTGTTGCTGCCCACGCCCGAGCGCGTGCGCTTGCTCCGCGAGCTCTACGACGCGGCCGCGATCGAGAGCCCGCTGCCGCGCTCGCTCTCGCGCGGCGACCTCGGCTTCAAGAACAAGCAGATCTTCGAGGCGCTCCTCACCGCGTACCGCGGCGACCTCGCCAGGGTCCTCTCCCACGTGCGCGTGGAGCGCTACTACTGCTCGCGGCGCTACCGGCTCGGCGTGGTGACCATCGGGCCGGAGATGGCCGTCGACGCGCAGGAGCGGCAGATCTCGGTCGACCGATCGCTCGGGGCGCTGCCGGCGTCGCTCTCCGCGCTCTCGCTCTACGAGACCGTCGGCGAGATCGTCGACGCGCACGGGGGTCTCCTCGAGTACAGCGATCTGCTCAAGCGCCCCCTCGACGCGTGGCGCTACCTCCTGCTGGCGATCGAGACCGGCGAGGTGTCGCTCACCCACTCGCAGCTCCCGCTCAACAGCGTGCTCGTCGCGTCGAGCAACGAGCTGCACCTCAAGGCGTTCCGCGAGCACCACGAGTACCGCTCGTTCCGAGGCCGCCTGCAGCCCGTGCGCGTGCCGTACCTCGTGGATTACCGGCGCGAGCAAGGCATCTACGACGCGCAGATCCGACCGCAAGCTCGCGTGCACGTCGCACCCCACGCGACCTACGTGGCCGCGCTGTGGGCCACCCTCACGCGGCTGCGCCGGCCACAGGGCGAGCACTACGAGCGCAAGCCGCTCGGGGCCATCGCCTCGACGCTCACGCCCGTCGAGAAGGCCGAGCTCTACGCCGACGGCCGCATCCCCGAGCGGCTCTCCCCCGAGGAGGCCAAGGAGCTGCGCACCGGGATCGACGTCATCCGCGCAGAGACCGACACGTGGCCCAACTACGAGGGGCTCACGGGGGCGAGCCCGCGCGAGATCCGGACGGTGATCCTCGACGCCGCGCAGGACCCCGCCTTCACGTGCCTCTCGCCGCTGGCGGTGCTGCGGCACATCGCTCGCTTCTGCGACGGCGGCGACTTCGACTTCCTCAAGGAGAAGGTGGAGGACGGCTACCACGATCACCGCGGCTTCGTGGAGAGCGTCCGCAAGCGCTGGGGCGATCACCTCGACGAGGAGTTCCGCACGTCGACCGGGCTCGTCGAAGAGACGCAGTACTTCGAGCTCTTCGATCGCTACGTGATGCACGTGAGCTTCTGGACCAAGGGCGAGCGAATCGAGAACCGCGTCACGGGCAAGTTCGAGGATCCGGATACCAAGCTGATGCAGGGGGTCGAGGACATGCTCGACGTCCCCAAGAACGGCCGCGACACCTTCCGGCAGAACCTCATCGGCGCGATCGCCGCGCACGCGATCGACAACCCCGGCGTGCAGGTCGACTACGCGAAGATCTTCCCCCGCTACCTCGCGAAGCTCCGCGAGGCCAGCTACGAGAAGCTCACGCGCGAGCTGCGCACCATCGCGGAGGACGTGCTCGACGTCCTCTCCGAGAACGAGCGGGTGATCGCGCGGATGGGCGCGCAACGCGAGGCGAAGGCGCGCGAGACGCTGGCCGCGCTGGTCGCGAGGTACGGCTACGCGCCGGCGTCGGCGAAGGACGCGGTGGGCGAGCTGCTCGAGCGACGCTACGTGGACCGAGAGGGGAAGCAGGGCCGATGAGCTTCGACATCGACACGGTGAAGATCTATCGCGTGGTGCCGCCCAAGGTCGACGCCGTCGCGCGGCGCGCGAACCAGCACTGGGACTTCAAGGACGAGAAGGGCTTCGTCTTCATGCGCGCGGAGATCTACGAGGGGTCCGAGCAGTGGGGCGTGCGCGTGCACGACCGCGCGCCCCAGGCCGAGGATCAGGACCTCGTGCGGCTCGTCGCGAAGCTGCTCGTCTGGCACGCGAAGTGTCCGACGGACACCGTCGACGTGGTCCTCGGCCGCAGCCACGAGCACGTCACGCTCGTGAAGGTCGGCGCGGACTACGTGTGAGGCTCCACGTCCTCGGGTCCGGCACCGCGATCCCGCACCCCGAGCGCGGCGCGAGCGGCTACGCGCTGGTCGCGTCGGACGGCACCGCGTGCCTCCTCGAGTGCGGTCCCGGCTCGACGCGGCGTTGGCCGTCCGCGGGCGTCGACTTCGACCGCGCGCGCGTCGTCCTCGTCACCCACTTCCACGTCGATCACTGCTCGGACCTCCCCGCGGTGCTGTTCGGCCGGATGGTCGCGGGAAGCGAGTCACCGCTCGCCCTCGTCGGACCGCTCGGCCACGCGCGCCACGTCGCGGGCCTCCGTGCGCTCTTCGCGCCTTGGCTCGACGACGCGGCTGGGCGCGTCGCGGTGCACGAGCTCTCTGACGGCGCGTCGCTCGAGGTGGAGCCCTTCGCGATCGAGGCCCGCCACGTCCAGCACGCCGAGCACGCCCTCGGCGTGCGCGTGCGCGCAGACGGCGCGACCCTCGCGTTCAGCGGCGACAGCGGCCCCTGCGACGCGCTCGTCGAGCTGTGCCGCGGCGCGGACGTCGCGCTCCTCGAGTGCAGCTACCCGGCCGACCGCGAGACGCGGAGCCACCTCAACGCAGCGACCGCCGCGGAGGTCGCGGTCGCGGCCGGCGTCGAGCGCCTCGTGCTCACGCACTTCTATCCGCGCTGCGACGGTGTCGACCTCGAAGCGCAGGTCCGCGAGGCTGGGTATCGAGGCCCGCTCCACCTCGCGCGCGACGGGGACGTGATCGACGTTTCGGCCGCGGCGTGATAACTGGCGACTCATGCCGGTACGGCTCCACGTCAACATCGATCACGTCGCCACCCTCCGTCAGCAGCGCGGGACGCCCTATCCGGATCCCGTCGAGGCCGCGGTGTTCTGCGAACAAGCGGGCGCGGACGGCATCACGGTCCACCTCCGCGAGGACCGCCGGCACATCCAGGAGCGCGACGTCGAGCTGCTGCGCGCGCTCGTGAAGACGCTGCTCAATCTGGAGATGGCGCCGACCGACGCGATGGTGGCCTTCGCAGAGCGCATCAAGCCGGACATCGTCACCCTCGTCCCCGAGTCGCGCGAGGAGCGCACGACCGAGGGCGGGCTCGACGTCGTCGCGCACAGGGAGCGGATCGGCGAGATCAAGGCGCGCCTCGCCGAGGCGGGCATCCAGCTGAGCGTGTTCATCGAGCCGGACGAGGCGCAGGTCCACGCCGCCTGCGAGCTCGGCGTCGACACCATCGAGCTCCACACCGGCGACTACAGCGGCGCGGACGACGACGAGCAGGTCGAGGCCGAGCTCGAGCGGCTCGCCGCGGCGGCGCGGCTCGCGGTCTCGCTCGAGCCCGATCTGACGCTCGCGGCGGGCCACGGGCTGACCGCGCGCAACATCTCGGACCTCGTCACCGCGGTGCCCGAGATCGACGAGCTCAACATCGGCCACGCGCTGATCTCGGACGCCCTGTTCTCGGGGCTCCTCGAGACGGTCGCCCGCTACCGCGACGCGATCGACGCGGGCGAGGCCGAGCGCTGAGGCAGAGCGAGCCGATGGGGGGCAACTCGATTTGCATCCTCTCCTGACGCGCGAGACCTCCCGTGCGCACGACGCGCGGCTCGTGGAGGCCGGCGTGCCCGGCCTCTTGCTGATGGAGAACGCGGGCCGCGGCGCGGCCGACGCGCTGATCGAGGCCTTCCCGGAGCGGCTCGCGCGGGTGGTGGTCGTCGGCGGCACCGGGCAGAACGGCGGTGACGCGTGGGTGGTCGCGCGCCGCCTCGTCACGCGCGGCCATCGCCCGCGCGCGTTCCTCGCCGGTGATCGCGACGCGGTCCGCGGCGACGCGCGCGTGAACCTCACCGCGCTCGAGGCGGTCGGGGTCGCCGTCGAGCCCGTCGCCGCGCTCGGCGAGCCGCTCCGCGCCGCGACCCTGGTCGTCGACGGGCTCTTCGGGACCGGCCTCGACCGCGCGATCGACGGCTGGCGGGCCGAGCTCGTCCAGGCGGTCGCCGACGCGCCCGCGCCCCTCGTCGCGCTCGATCTGCCGTCGGGGATCGACGCGAACACCGGCGCCGTCCTCGGCGTCGCGCCGTTCGCCGCGCTCACGCTGACGTTCGCCGGGCACAAGCGCGGGCTCTGGCAGGGTGCGGGCCGCGCGCACGCCGGCGTGGTGCGCGTCGTCGACATCGGAGCGCCGCCGCCGCCGTGCGTCGATCGGCTCCTCGAGCTCGGCGACGCGGCGCGGGTGCTGCCCGCGCGGCCGTTCGACGCGCACAAGGGGACGGGTGGCCACGTGCTCGTGCTCGCGGGCGCGCCGGGCAAGACCGGCGCGGCGGTGCTCGCGGGGGAGGGCGCGCTCCGCGGCGGCGCCGGCCTCGTCACGCTCGCGGCGCGGCCCGACGCGCGCGTCGCGCTCGATTCGAAGGTCGTGGAGCTGATGACCGCCGAGCTCGGCTCGCTCGGTTCGCTCGCCGAGGGCAAGGCCGCGCTCGTGGTCGGCCCGGGGCTCGGGCTCGACGACCCGGCGCGAGCGCTCGCGCTGGAGGCGGCCCTCGAGCTGGACGCGCCCGCGGTGCTCGACGCGGACGCGCTCACGCTGCTCGCCGTCGAGGGCGCCGAGCGCCTGCGCGAGGCCCGCGCGCCCCGCGTGCTCACCCCGCACCCGGGGGAGGCGGCGCGCCTGCTCGGGGTCTCGCCGGCAGAGGTGCAGGCCGATCGTTATGCGGCCGCGGAGCGCCTCGCGGCGCGGAGCGGGCACGTCGTCGTGCTCAAGGGCGCGGGCACGCTGATCGCCGAGCCCGGAGGCCGCGTCGCCGTCTGCCCGCTCGGGACTCCGGCGCTCGGGGTCGCGGGGACCGGCGACGTGCTGAGCGGCGTGATCGGCGCGGCGCTCGCCTCGGCGGCGCCGTTCGAGGCGGCGTGCGCCGCGGTGCTCCTCCACGCGCGCGCCGGCGAGCTGGCGGCGCGCGGGGATCGGGGGCTGCTCGCGCGCGAGGTCGCCGCGCACGTCCCCGCCGCGCTCGTCGAGGCGCGACGGATGACAGCCTGACACGACGTCGTG
>JAYRVK010000165.1:0-8763 GCA_041918555.1 Sandaracinaceae bacterium | reverse complement strand
CGTCGCGACACCCCGCGGGGGGGGCGCGCGGCGCCGCCGCAGCAGACCGCGCAGCGGGCTGCGGTGGCGCCCACTCGACGCGTCACGCAGCGCAGTGAAGCGGCGCGCGCACGCGGCACGCGCGGCACGCCGCCCCGGCCCCTCGCAGCACCAAGGCGCGCCGCCGGCCCCGGCGGTATCGTGCCCTCGTGGACGAGCAGACCGCGTTCCTGTGCTCGGTCGCGCGGAGGCTCGACGAGCTCGGCGTCGCGAACACGCTGCTGCGCCGCGCCGCTCCGGCCCGCCGCCTCGCGATGCGCGCCAGCCGGGGCACGTTCCCCCGCCGCGGCGGTCGAAGAAGGTCGACGGTCGTTCCTCGAACGTGCTCCACGCCACGGCGCGCCGCCTCGCCCCGCGCTACCGTCCGCTCGTGGACGAGCAGACCGCGTTCCTGTGCTCCGTCGCGCGGAGGCTCGACGAGATCGGCGTCCGGTACATGGTCAGCGGTTCGGTCGCGCTGAACGTCTACGCGGAGCCCCGCATGACGCGCGACATCGACTTCGTGGTGGACCTCCGCGGCGAGGACGTGGCGCGGTTCGTCGCCGCCTTCGAGGGCGACTGCTACGTGGACGCCGAGATGGTGCGGGAGGCCGTCGCGCACCGCGACATGTTCAACGTGATCCACGAGGCATGGGTGCTGAAGGCGGACTTCGTCGTGCTGAAGGACGCGGAGTTCCGGCGCGTCGAGCTCGGCCGCGCGCGTGCGATCGAGGTCGAAGGCCAACCGGTCTCGTTCGTCACCCCCGAAGACTTGCTCCTGTCCAAACTGGTGTGGGGCCGCGGCGGCTCGGAGCTCCAGGCCCGGGACGCGAAGAAGCTCGTGACCTACAACGCGGCGACGCTGGACTGGCCCTACCTCGAGCGCTGGGCGAAGGAGCTCGGGGTGGCGGACGCTCTCGCATCACTCAGGGAAGACGCATGAAGGACACGCCGCCCGCGCTCGAGGCCCGCTACGCCGAGTTGCTCCGTCGGGCCGGCCCGCAGCGCCGCCTCGCGATGGGCGCCAGCATGCTGCGCACCGCTCGCAGCCTCGCCGTCCTCGGGATCATCGACCGGCTCGGCGACGACGATCCCGTCGCGGTTCGGCGCGAGCTCTTCCTCCGCTTCTACGGCGACGACCTGCCCGAGCCCCACCGCACGCGCGCGCTCGAGCGCGTCATCGCCGCCGCTCGTCGCAGCGCGCGCTCGGACCGCGGAGCCCGATGAACGGTATGCTGCCCGCGTGCGCCTCCGCCTCGAGCACCGCGACGACACGCTGACCCTCGCGACGGCGCCCAACGTGCTCGTCGCGGCGTGGACGGGGATGGCGACGGTCGAGGCCATCGAGCTCGTCGAGCGGCTCAACCGGCAGCAGCGCCGCGAGCACCCCGAGGGCGCGGCGATGCTCGACCTGATCCTGCGGGGTACGGCGTCGTTCTCGCCCGAGGTCGTCGAGGTGACCCGCCGCTCGCACGCCGCCGTGGACGGCTGGCGCACCGCCACCGCGCACGTGTTCCTGATCGACGGATTCGCCGCCGTCGCCGTGCGGAGCTTCCTCAACACGATCAACCTCGTGTCGCGCGCGAAGCGGCCCACGAAGATCTTCGAGGACCTCCCGACCGCCGTGGAGTGGCTCTCCGCTCAGCTCGACGGGCACCCCTCCAAGACGTGGCGCGAGGACGCGCTCGTCGGCGCGACGGCCGACCTCGTCGCCACCTGCCTGGCCCACCGCCGGGCGCCCTGACGCGAGCTCTCTCCGGTGCTAGGGTCCGCGCCTTCGACGCGGCGACGCCACGGGGTGGGCGAGGCGCGCGCGTCAGGGAGATCGAACGATGCGTAGCCCGAAGACTGCAATCTTTCTTGTCATGGTGCTCGGCCTCGGCTGCGACGGGACGCCCGCGCCGACGGACGCCGGTCCGAGCGGCGTCGACTCCGGCCCCGGCGGCACCGACGCGGGGACGGACTCCGCGGTCCCGCCCGCGGGGGACGGCAACGACTCGTTCGCGGACGCCGACCCGATCACCGTCGGCCCCGACGGCATGATGGCGCGCATCGGGACGCCCGGAGACCGAGACTACTACTCGTTCGAGGGCACCGCCGATGCGTGGATGATCCTCTCGACCGAGGCGAACCCCGACGACGACGACACCATGATCGACACCGTCATCACGCTCTACGACGCGTCGATGACGATGATCGCCGAGAACGATGACGCGGTGCCGCGCGCGAGCACGGACAGCGAGCTCATCGTGCGTCTCCCGAGCGCCGGGACCTACTACGTGCTCGTGCAGGAGTTCTCGCAGTGGAACGGCGACACCCCCGAAGGCCAGATGGACTTCAACTACACGCTCTCCGTCGCGGCGCTCAACCTCGACGCGCCCGCGGTGAGCGACGACGCCGAGGGCGGCGACGACCTCGCGAGCGCGACCGCGCTCGGCTACAGCGCGGGGATGGCCGCGGACTTCGGGATCGTGGTCGGCGACTTCCGCGACGACTCCGACGTGGACGTCTACTCGTTCACCGTCCCCGCGACCCGCGTGAGCAGCCGCTTCCTGATGATGCCGAGCGGTGCGGAAGGCTACGGCTCGACCACCGCGGTCGGCCGGATGTGGATCACGAACGAGGACGGCACGCAGATCATCGCGCGGCTCACGGTGTCGGAGAGCGACACCGCGGACGTCACGAGCATCTGGCCGCCCCTGCCCGCGGGCAGCTACCGCCTCTTCGTCGAGAACGGCGGCGCGCCGGGCGCGAACGGGTTCTACGTGCTCAAGACGTGGCTCTTCGCCGAGGACAACCCGGCGGAGGACGCGGCGATGGACGCCGCGAACGACGTGGCCTCGGGCGCGCAGGCGCTCGTGCTCGAGCCCGACGAGGCCGAGCCCACGATCCGACGCGGGTACATCCTCGCGTTGCTCTCGCCCGGCGACACCGATCACTTCTCCTTCGAGGTGATGGGCACCGAGCAGGTCAGCGCGTTCTGCGGCTCGGCGACGGCGGGCTCGGGGGTGATGGGCCTGAACGCGGCGGTGCTGGACTCGACCGGCGCGATGGAGCTCCGCCGCGCGAACGAGACCGCGACGGCCGCCGTGGCGATCGAGGACCTCGCGGTGAGCGCGCCGGGGACGTACCTCCTCCGCGTCACCGCGACGGGGCAGAGCCCCGAGGTGACCGGCGCGTGGGTCCGCTGCGCGGTGGTCCTCGCGCCGCCGATGCCCACGCCCTGATGGGCGTGAGGTGACGCCTCTGCGCTGGCTCGCGCTCGGCGCCGCGCTCTGCAGCTGCGCAGCGGCGCCGCCGGCGCGGGTCACGCACGGAGGGGCGCCGAACGGAGCGGGCTCCGGAGCGCCCCCACCACGAGCAGATCCGAGCCCGCACCGCTGCGTTCCGCGATACAAGATCGCGAGTCATGGCCAAACGCGAGATCGTGGTCCGCCTCGGCGACGAGGAGACCAGCTTCAAGTTCGCGCGGATCGACCGCGCGAAGCTCTACGGCAAGAAGGAGCGCGTCATCCTCGACGAGAACGGGGCGCGCTGCGTCGCCGCGTTCCTCACCGCCGACGGAGCCGCGCTCGTCCCGCCCGGCGGGACCGCGCACCTCTACGTCGACGAGCGGTTCGACACCGTCGATCGCAAGGCGCTGCGCGCGGTCGACGAGGAGGGCGCGCCGCTCGAGGCGAGCCCCTCGACGCTCGGCGTCGCGCAGGCGCTCGTCGCCGCGGCCCCCGAGCGCTTGCTCGATCACGTGATCGCCAGCGTCTACGAGCTGTCGACCGAGGCGCTCGGCGAGGGCCTGAGAAAGACGCTCGCCGGCGGCGCGATCCTCGTGTGCCCCTACCGCTACCGCGACGGCTACGAGTCGGACGCGCTGTTCCTCCTCGAGAACGAGGAGGGCGTCTTCGGGCTCGTCGGCCGGCCCAGCGGGTTCGACTTCCTGGCGCGCGAGGCGCCCGTCGTCGAGCACGCGGACGACGCGGACGAGGAAGACGACGACGATCTCGACTTCAGCATGATGTAGAGGAGCAAGACACGATGCCCCGTTCGATCTCCATCATGGACGCCAAGAAGCGCGACGCGCAGATCGAGGTGGAGTCCCCGATCAAGCGCGATCGACACCAGCTCGTCGACCCCGCGGGCGCGGCCGTCACGCACGTCCGGCTCGTCAAGGGCACCGAGACCACCACGTACGCGGCCCTCGTCGAGCGCGTGGGCACGCCGGAGGCGCTCTCCCAGGCGCTGGTCGACGGAGATCCCGAGGTCGACCTCGAGCAGGTCGGCCGCCGCCTCGCGCACACCTCGCGCGTCTACCTCGGGCCGGACGGCAACGTGCTCTACGTCGCGCGCATCCTGAAGGTCGTGTACTCGCCCGAGGGCGCGGAGCTCTCGCGCGAGGACTTCGTCGACGTCGAGGCCACCGTCGGCGAGGAGCTGCCGCCGCTCCCGTGGACCGGGCGCCTCATGCCGATCGACGAGGTGGTCCGCAAGTTCGCGTTCGTGCGCAAGCTCCAGCTCCGGCACGTCAACGGCCTGACCTTCGACTTCCTCTACGAGATGGCCAAGGCGCTCGAGGAGTCGGGCAAGCTCATGTACGTGGGCGCGGGCGCGAAGGCGAAGCTCCCGCTGATCTTCCAGACCAACGGGAGCCCGTTCCGCGGCTTCCTCGAGGGCCGCACGGAGGGCGAGTCCTACAAGCTCGTGCTCCACCTCTCGAACCTCGAGATCAAGCGCCCCGCCGCGGGCGCGGTCGGCGAGGAGGACGCCTGATGCGCTGGTCGGAGAGCTGGACCCCGTGGGCCGGCGGCAAGCGCGCGCCGGTCGGCGGGCTCGCGGACGAGGAGCTCGGCAAGCGCCTGCGCGTCTACAAGCGCCAGGTCGCCAAGCGCTACCGCGTCGTCGAGCCCGAGGCGATCGAGCGGCTGCTCGCGCCGGGCGGCGAGTACTGGATCAGCACGAAGCTCGATGGAGAGCTCTGGTTCCTCGTCAAGCGCGAGGGCGAGGTCGCGCTCTGCGCGTTCAACGGCCGCGTGCTCCGCGGGACGCCGCTCGTCGCGGAGGCCGAGCGCCTGCTCGCCGACGCGCCCGATCTCGTGCTCGCGGGCGAGCTCGTCGCGACGCCGCCCGAGCACGTGGGCCGCGCGCGCGTGCACCACGTGGCCACCGCGTTCGGCGACGAGGCGGAGGGCACGCTGAGCTTCCACGCGTTCGACGTGGTCGAGGACGGCGGCAAGGACGCGCTCCTCTCCGACTACGCGAGCCGGCTCGAGCGCATGCGCGCGCTCCTCGGGTCCGGGACGCGCGTGACCGTCGCGGAGACCAAGAGTGGAGATGCGAAAGAGGTCTTGCGCCTCTACCGCGAGTGGGTCCTCTCCGATCGCTTCGAGGGCGTGGTCGTGCGCTCCGAGCGCGGGCTCACCTACAAGATCAAGAGCACCCTGACCGTCGACGCCGCGATCATCGCCTACGGCGAGCGCATCACCGGCGAGGTGCGCCAGGTCCGCGAGATGAGCGTGGCGCTCTTGCGCGACGACGGGACGTGGCAGCTCCTCGGCGCGGTGGGCGGCGGGTTCTCCGAGCAGGACCGCGCGGACTGGCACGCGCGGCTGAGCACGCTCGAGGTCCCCTCGCGCTTCCGGCTCGCGAACCGCGAGGGGACGCTCAGCAAGTTCGTGCGGCCCGAGATCGTGGTCGAGATCCGGTGCAGCGATCTGCTCGCGACCGACTCGTGGGACACGCAGATCCGGCGCATGAGCCTGCGCTTGCGGAAGGACGCGGGCTGGGAGCCGCTCGCCGAGACCCCGACCGCGGTGATGATCCACCCGGTGTTCCTCCGCGAGCGGAGCGACAAGACGATCGACGTCGGCGCGATCGGGATGACCCAGATCACGAGCCGCGTGCCGCTCGAGACGCCGGAGGGCGTGGCCGCCGAGGTGGTCGCGCAGGCGCGCTCCGAGGTCGCGCGGCGCTGCGTGTTCACCAAGACCACCAAGGGGGTGGTCGCCGTGCGCAAGTACCTCGTCATCGAGACGCACAAGGGCGAAGAGGGGAGCTACGCGCCGTTCCTCGTGTACTTCACGGACTACTCGCCGGGCCGCAAGGACCCGCTCCAGACCACGTTGCGCACGGCCTCCTCGATGGCCCACGCCGAGACCATCGTCGTCGAGTGGCTCGAGGAGAACGTGAAGCGCGGCTGGGGCGAGGTCGAGGCGGGCCGCGTGGGCGTGCCCGTCGAGCCGCCGGAGGCGGCGCGAGTGATCCTCGACAAAGCCCGGAGCTAGACTGCGGGTCGGGTAACCTCGTGGGGGCGATGCCAGCGCAGCGGACCGCGTTCCACCTCCGGTTCGGGTGGTGGTCGCTCCTCGTGTACCTGACGCTCGGGATCGGGCTCGAGGCGATGCACGGCTTCAAGGTCGGCTGGTACCTCGACGTCGACAACGAGGTGCGCCGGCTGATGTTCACGCTCGCGCACGCGCACGGCGCGCTGCTCGGCCTCGTCCACGTCGCGTTCGCGGCGACGATGCACATCGCGGGCGCCAAGGGCTGGGTCACGATCTTCGCGTCGCGCGCGCTCGTCCTCGCGAGCGTGCTCCTGCCCCTCGGCTTCTTCGTCGGCGGGTTCGGGATCGCGGGCGGCGACCCGGGCATCGGCGTGATCTTCGTGCCGCTCGGGGCCGCGGTGCTCTTCTCGGCGGTCGCCCTCGTCGCGTGGTCCGTGCGGAAGGTCGGCCCGTGATCGAGCAGCTCGGCGCGCTCGGCGTGAGCGAGGCCGACCTCTGGGCCTGGGGCTGGCTCGTGATCGCGGCCTCCGTCGGCGCGGGCTCGGCCTGGTACTTCCTGCGCGGGAGCTGGTGGCCGACGCGCCTCTTCGCCGCGACGAGCGTCGGCGCGTTCCTCGCGGTCTGCACGCTCGCGTGGCACCCGGTCGGCGTCGACGCAGAGCTCGATCGACCGCTCCCCGCGCGCGTGCAGGACGGGGGCTACGCCTCGAGCGACACGTGCCGCGCGTGCCACCCGGGCCAGTACGCCTCGTGGCACCGCTCCTTCCACCGCACGATGACCCAGGTCGCCACGCCGACCGCGGTCGCGGCGCCGTTCGTGGGCCAGGTCCTCACCGAGCGCGGGCGGCACTTCCAGCTCGCGCGGCGCGGCGAGGGCTACTACGTCCGCGAGGTCGAGAGCCCGAGCCCGACGGAGCTGGACGAGGCGTTCTTCGCGGCGGCGGGGCGCATCGTGATGACCACGGGCTCGCACCACATGCAGGCGTACTGGTACGAGAGCAGTGGTGGGCAGCTCGAGCAGCTCCCGTTCGTATACCTGATCCGCGATCGGCGCTGGCTCGCGAACGCGGACTCCTTCCTCGAGCCGCCGCACGAGGAGAGCGAGCCGATCGTGCGCTACACGTGGTCGGACTCGTGCGTGACCTGCCACAGCACGGGCGGTCCGTGGAACGGAACGGCCGCGGCCGGCGACGCGACCCCCGAGGTGCGCGTGGCGGAGCTCGGGATCAGCTGCGAGGCCTGCCACGGCCCGGGCGAGGCGCACGTGGCCGCGAACCGCTCGCCCGCGCGGAGGTACACACAACGCCAGAAGGAGACCGGCGATCCCACGATCGTGAGCCCGGCGGGCCTGAGCCACGAGCGCTCGGCGAGCGTGTGCGGGCGCTGCCACTCGGTGCACCCGGACGGCCAAGGCGAGCGCGTCCACGAGTTCCGCCCCGGCGAGATGCTCGACGAGTACCTCTCGTTCGGGCCGATGTTCCAGCTCGTCGACGAGGCGCACGAGATCGAGGACCTCGACTGGCTCCCCTTCGACGAGCGCGACACCGTCGGCTCGTTCTGGACCGACGGCTCGGTCCGCGTCGCGGGGCGCGAGCACACGGGGATGATCCGCTCGGGCTGCTACCTCGACGGAGAGATGGACTGCACGAGCTGCCACTCGATGCACGACGGGGATCGCGACCGCCAGATCGCGGGCCCGCGGGACGCCGACGCGATGTGCACCGAGTGCCACGCCGAGCACGCGCGAGACCTCGAGGCGCACACCCACCACGCCCGCGCGAGCGACGGGAGCCGCTGCGTCAACTGCCACATGCCGTACTCCGCGTACGCGCTCCTGATGGCGACGCGGAGCCACCGCATGGACGGACCCACCGCGTCGGGCCGCGGCGGCCGCAGCCGCCCGAACGCGTGCAACCTCTGCCACCTCGACCGCTCGATCGGCTGGACCGCGGTGCACCTCTCGCGCTGGTACGGCCAGCGCCTCGCGACGACCGCGGAGCGCACCGACGAGCTCCCCGCCGGCGTGGAGTGGATGATGCGCGGCGACGCGACGCAGCGCGCGATCGCCGCGTGGCACGTCGGCTGGGGTCCGGCGCGCGAGGCGAGCGACGTCTCGGGGTCCTTGCGGGTCGCGCTCGAGGGCCTCCTCGCCGATCCCTACACCGCGGTGCGCCAGGTCGCGGGCACCTCGCTCCTACGGATCGATCCCTCCGTCGCGCTCGACATGGAGGCGATCGCCGACGACGCCCTCGACGAGGCCCCGCTCGATCCCGCGCTCGCCGCGCTCCGCCGCGAGCGCGACGACACGCCCGTCGCGATCCCGGAGTGAGCGCTGTCCTCTGACGCCGCGCCGAGCCTCCGCGGTATCGTGCGGCCGTGGTGGAGGTCGGTCCGCTCGCCGCCGGGACCCTGATCGGGGGCGACTTCCGGATCCTCGAACCGCTCTCCGCGGGCGGGATGGGGGCCGTCT